>CAYPTZ010000377.1:0-4379 GCA_964413395.1 uncultured archaeon
TGACATATTTAGGCAGGAAACGGACAAAAGCTTTAATTAAAAAAAAGTTGATAGATCCTCATAAAATATAAATAATTAATGAAAAGCCTAATATGAAACATTTTCACATTTCTATTTAGTGTTGAAATTCGAATGTAAAAAAAAACTCTTTTTTTTTGGTATTTCGAATGTATTAATAAGAGAATAATCTCTGCGCGTTCAGTTAATTTACAATAAAAATAGCAAATATTGATAATTTTTCTGCAAATATTTATATTATTTTTATCATATATAATATATATTAGGATATAGGACTCATAAATTTCAGAATTTTTATTTTGTAATTTTTATTAAGAAAATTGATGAATTAAATCAAGAATTTTATATAAAGGATAAGAATTTCAAATAATGAGCTTAAAAATTTCTCATAACTAAAATTTAACTATTTTATTCTATAAAAACGAGAATAAGTCGAATTTCCTAGTATTACTGGAGACTATAGGATATGCAAATAAAAAATTTTAGAGAAAAAAAGATAAAACATGCATCTAATGACTTAAAATACTATAAGATGAATTTAAATTTGCTGAAAATCGATTTTAAAGAGTTTTGTAGGAAATACTCAATAAATTATAAAATGGCTTTAAAAATTGGAATAAAAAAATCAAAGAAATTGGTAATAAAATATAGGAATGATGAATTAGATGGAAATTTGTCAAAAAATGAATGTGAAGATCTCTATAAATTGGTTAAAGATCCATGGGGATGTTCTAAATTGATACGACATAAAATATTTTCTGAAATTATTTTTGAACAAAAATCAAAATATAAATTAAATCTGAAAAGAATATTAATCTTGGGAGGAGGAGTAGGTGGAGAATTTCATTACTTGAAAGATATCTTCCCAAATGCAGAATTTTTTATTACTGATATTTCAAAAGAAGCTCTAAAAAATCTAAAAAAGAAATTAGAATTAGTTGAAGCAAAATTATATTCTGTAAAATTTGTAGAATTGGATATATTTAGTGAAAAAATATTATCTAATTTTTTATCCCAATATAGTAATTTTGACCTTATTGTAGCGTCAGGTGTTTTTCGCTATGGTAAAGATTATAAAACTAGATATAATTCAGCAAATTTTATTTTTAACAATATTCTTAATTATAATGGAATTTTTTCCGTTATAGAAGTACGGCAAGACCCTAAACACGATTCTCCATATGTTTTGACGCGAATAGAACCATTTTATGATAATAAAATGCAGACTAAAAATCGAGTCAACCCCACTCACTTTATATTATACCAAAAAAAACAATCTGAAAAAATAGAGGTAACTAAAAATGATAATAGGATTACTGAAAGAAATTAAAAAGGATGAAAGACGAATTGCCTTGATTCCAAAGGATGTTCAAAAATTAATTGAAAATGGTCATGAAGTTTTCTTTGAATTAGGATGTGGCGATCTTGCTAACTATCCTGATAAAGCATATAAAAATGTTGGTGCAGAACAAAGAATACGAACAGAAATTTATGATAAGGCAGATTTAATTGTGAAAGTAAAAACTCCAGAACAATATGAACCTAAACAATTTAAAAAGGATCAATTATTATTTTCTTATTTACATTATGATGGTAATGAGTCATTAATTGGGGCCGAAGTATTACGTAAAAAGAATGTTAGCGCAATAGCATTTGAATGGGTTGAAGAAATTGATAATGGTGTATCGCATTATCCTCTTTTAACTCCAATGAGCGAATTTACTGGGATTTTAGGGGCTACAAAAATACTTGAACTTTATTGCAAGGAAAACAAAAAAATTGCAGGTGATTTTTGCAATTCAATTAAACCTTTAAAAATCATGATAATTGGACTTGGAACAATAGGATCTAATGCGTTGAATGTGTTTTTACACAATGGATTAGAAATAATTATTGTTGATAAACATCCTGAAACTATTGACAAGCGTATAGAAAAATATATTCCGAAATTTTTATGGGATTATTATAAAGATTCGATAAAAATTGTGATATCTAAAGAAGATAAAGTTGAGGAAACAATTGAAGACATTAAAAAAGACCTTCCAGATATTGATATCTTGTTCTTTTCCGCCGTTAGAAGAGAAACATTTACTCATCCTCATTTATTCTATACTAAAATGTTAAAATTAATGAAAAAAGGAAGTTTTATCATTGATGCCGCAGCAAATGACAAAGATTTAGTTGAGTCCATAGAATCATATCCCGAAGTAAATAAAATATACCAAGTACATGGAGTTTGGCATTATGCTAATGATCATATTCCTACGATTGCTTCACATGATACATCTAAAGTCCTTTCAAATTCAATAATTCCATATCTATTAGAAATAGCAGATCTAGGTTTTGAAAAAGCAATATTAACAAATGAAGCTTTATATAGGGGTGTAATAATAGCCGGAGGTCAGTACACACACAAATATACTTGTATGAAAAGAAATCTTATGCATGTACCTTTAGATCAAGCAATTGATAATAATCAAAACTTCTTGCTAACATTGGATGAGATTGACGAATCTATAAATTAATTTTAAAATTTTTTTTTAATTACTTGAGTTCGTAAGTTAATATTTTTTATTAATTTTTCCTCTATTTTATGACCTCTAAAGCCATTAATAAGAAGATAAGAAAAAAAGTTAGTGCACACAAAAAAGAATAGGTCTTGTTAGGCCTTTAGATTAAGAAATTCACAAAGATTTGCAGATTCTTGAGATAATTCATCCAATCTACGAATTATTTTTTTAGATCCTGAAAATTTTATTGACGAAAGCCCCACTTCTGAAAGAATACTAACAATTGTAGGAAGGCTTAAGTCAGGAAATCGTTCATTTACTTTCCTTGTTAACAACGAGAGAAGTAACAAACCAATAACACATGTAAAAAGATGCCCTCGTATACTTTCATCATTTCGGTGAAATATGGGTCTAACTTTTATAAAATCGGGACTCTTCATATATTTAAATGCTTGTTCAACAGTATATTGTTGTCTATATAGCCAGACCAAATCTATTGCCGATAATTGTGGGATATTTGAGAAAAGATAAGACTTTCCCAAAGTATTGAGGTGAGATTGCAATGATTCTTCATCTAATTCAATTGTGTAATGTATCATATTATCCTTATTGTAGATTGAGTAATTAATCCATTGAAAATATTTCTTAATTTTAATGATCGATTTGATTTTGATTTCAACTACATCCCTATTGCGCCATTTTTTAATATTTAAGCGAGAATTAAAGAATAGATTCACCTGCTCGATTTTTTTGTTCAATTTTCGAATTAAATTGTTTCCTTGCCATTCTGAACGTTTTGGATTATAGATTACAATTAATCTTCGTTCTTGGCCATATAATATACGAGAATATTCTAAAACACCCACATTCTTGTTATTGGGTAATTTTTGTAGTATGAAATCTTTTTTTTCAAGATGATGCAAATCCTTTTGAGTACTTGGTCGTATACTTGCTAAAAAGTTAACTTTCATTTTATCAATTTCTTTGAATGCTTCATCTGATAGGTTTCCTTTGTCAAATATTAAATATGTCGATGTTGAATTAATATTCAGACGGTGCATTCTAGTGTTAAGCTTTTTGATTTGATTTCGAAATAGCGAAGCATCTTGTATATTTCCTGGATAGACTTCATGAAATAAAGGAATTCCTCCGTCTTGAGAGCAAAATAAAGTCAATCCAATCAAGTTTAAAGTAAATCGATTTTCTTTTGAATGGCCATGCTTAGGTAGATGTTGTGTATCTTTTGGATTAATATATGTATAAAAATTCGTAGGATCATAAAAAAGAGCATCCATGTTAACTTTAAATTCTTTAATTAATTGTTGATGAATTTTTATTTCAATTTCTTCGAGGACAGAAGGTGTCAAATATTGAAAATGATTTGAATATGCTTTTGCATCAAAATATGATTCTATAGTTGGAAATTTAGCAGCATAGATAGAATTGTCAAACCAATGAGCCATTTGATTTTTTGATTTGGGTTTAATACAGCGATTTAATGCAGCAAATAATACATAATGTCCTACTGAGAGTCCTTGATTTCGTTTAGATACACATTCATCAATTATCGGAACCAAATTTAATTTTGTTGCAATATCGAGTAGGGTAGTTGGCAGCCCGAAATTGTAATGTTTTATTGAAAAGTCTGGTTTAAGATGTGTTTGAGCCATATCCTTTACTTTTTCTTCTGGTCCAAGATATTTTTGCCAGATTCGTTTAGATTTTCCTTCTATTCTTGCAGTTTCCTGTAAATAAAGATAAATTTTCCCTTTGATTTTTTTTTTGATCAAATGAACCATTATGTATAATTAGGGCACACATCTATTTAAAAAAATTGGAATAACCTCCTTT
>CAYPTZ010000378.1:0-4378 GCA_964413395.1 uncultured archaeon
TGGTTAAAAAAATATTTTAAAGATGGCACATCCCCTCCAATATTTATTGCCCATCTCTCAGGTGGTTATCTAAAAGCATGCAAACAAGCATTAAATCACCTCAAAAATGAAGGATTTGAAACTGATATTATTTTTACATTAGAAAACTCAAATAATTCTCCTGCAACGACAGAGTCAGCATTAGAATTATTATCAGAAACCATTAAGGATAGGTTAAACCACTCAAATAGTATTCATCAAGATTTATTTAAAAATCAGAATGCTTTAAACCATTTATCGGAAGAGGAGATCCATATTCGAGCTACTTTAGACTATCAATTTGGAAAAGGAGCCGGAGAAATAATAATACAAAGAGGTATTTTTAGAAAAAAAGGACGATGGAATCAATTTGATGAATTATTTTCGTATGATGGTGCAGGTAAAATATTATTTGGAAGATACTATATTGATTCTGGATTTATTAAATTGGCACCAATGGGTGCAGAATTATTGATAGAACATAATCGAAATAAAATCAAGATCAAGGAAACTAACTTAAATGGAACCACAGTATTTCGTCCAATTTTAGAAAATTTAGATATGCAAATGCATCCAAAGGATGAATCGATAGTAATTGATATTAATGATAATTTTTTGGGAGTTGGAGAATTAGTTCAATCACCAAAAGATATTTTAAATTCTTCCTTTGGAAAAATATGTAAAATTCGTAAAAAGAAAAAACAACCAAAACAGATATCAGATTTAAAAGCATTGGAGGAAATTGAAGGTGACTAAACCAGCAATAAATATTGAAGAATTTAATAGTGAAATAAATAAGTGGCTAGATAAAAATAAAATATTTGCCAATAAACTCTGGGAAGATTTAACTTATCTTAGAAATAAGAAATTAAAGAAAAGAAAATATGAACGAATACAAAAATTGGACATACCAATTGCAACTTTTTCCAAACCAGAACGATTAAAATCAGGAATGGGAATAGAAATCACAATGATTATGCTATCTTCAGCATGTTCATGGGCAAGATCAAATTCAGGAGGCTGTACTATGTGCGGTTATTGGAATGATAGAGGTCCAGAATCCCTATCGGATAATAATTATTGGAATCAACTTTTATTTGCATTGGATAAATATCAGGAGATATTAAAAGATTTGTCAAATAAAATTGTATTCAAAATATTTACATCTGGTTCATTTTGTGATTCTCACGAATTATCTAAAGAAATTCAATTAAAAATCCTTTCAAAACTAGCAGAATTCGCTACAATAAAAGAAATTGTTATCGAATCAAGGCCAGAATATATAACGGAATCTTTACTTACAGAATATCAAAAGATTTTACCTACTCAGTACCTTGAGATTGGTATTGGTTTAGAAACCTCTAATGATTTCATAAGAAAAAACATCATTAACAAAGGATTTAATTGGAATTACTTTGTCAAATCAAAAGATCTACTCCACACTTATAATTTTGGTGTCAAAGCATATCTGCTTTTCAAACCACCATTCCTTTCAGAATATACTGCTTTACAAGATATTTTTACAAGTGTAAGAAAATGCATTGATATTGGAGTGGATACAATATCAATCAACCCATTAAATATTCAAAATAACACCTTATGTAATGAATTGGATAAAATAAAAGGAATTCGGACACCATGGTTATATTCTATTCTCTGGCTTCTGAAAAATAGTATTACTAATGAAGAATTAAAGAAAACAAGAATTATTTGTGATCCATCTGCTGCTGGTAAAGAACGAGGAGTTCATAATTTCGCACCTATCCACCCTAGTAATAAAGCGTGCTTAAAAATATTGCACAATTTTGTAGAATTACAGGATATTTCAGTTATTTCTGATACTTATGAAGTAAAATCATGGAATTCATATTTAGCAGAAATATTTTTGGATTATCTATAAAAAAAATGCTTTTTAATTCTCCACATTAGTACCCTTAATCTTCTTTATTGATAAAATAAAAAAACATAATTATAATTGCATGAAAACAATATTAAGCCATTTTTTGCTTTTTCTTGATAAATCCTATTGCCACTACCACCATCCCCACAATCATACTAGGGAAATTATAACCTGGAATCCCACCAGATTCGCTTGATTCAGTTTCTTCAGGAGGATCCGTAGGATTAGTTATTGGATGAAGATTTACAGACACAGATACATCATCAACTACAGTATTACCCATACCATCATCAAAAACAATTTCAATCTCATAAATTCCCACAGGTAAAGTAGATACATCATAGGTAAATATTTTATTAGTTGGCCATGGGTCATTTTCTACCATTATCACAGAATTAACTGAAACATTATATAGGGGGGAACTAATAGTATTATCTAAAAGGACCCACGTCAATATTTGAGGAATAGACACTCCAACCTCAAAACTGAGATTAGAAGGAGCAGAAATCACATGAATTATTTCATTATTCAAGAAAAATTCAAAATCTAAAGGCATCTGACCATCTGCATAATATCCATGATAATGATAATACTCAATTAAACCAGTTGATTTACACCATATTGTGGATAAATCATAAGCATCTGTATGAAATTCAAATCCAAAGCTAGTAACATTATTAATAAAGGCAATATCGGTAGCATTAAAATAATAACCTTTCAAGGTATCCAATTTAACTTCAATATCTTCCCAAGTTAAACGGGATCCATCAGGAATTATTTGAATAATCCATTCAGGTGGTGCAGGAAACCAAATATTTTTAATCATATACCAATTTTCATAGAAACTATAATCACATTCATAAAGATTTATATTTTCTGCAAATTTCATGTCAATATCAAAATAATCAGAAAAATTCCAATAGACTTTTTCACTCGGATATTGTTTTATATTTATTGAAAATTTATCACTTGGATTAAGCCCTACAACTGGTGTCCCATCACCATAAGCAATATTCCATGATCCGCTTCCATCATAATCAGCAATGCTGACTTCATAATTAATATTCACTGGAGAATTCTGTCCCCATGCCAAATCAGAAACAAGATTTTCTGGAGGGTTGATAATGGCATTATTAAAATCATGTTGATATAATTCGGTATTATTCTCTAATCGATGTTTTAAGGCATAATAAGCAGGTTGGGGTTCAAGGTTACGATCATAAATATACCAGCTTTCATCCTCAATATACAGAGCAGATTTATCAGCCATCCCCCACATTGTAAAACTAGTTACATTCTCATGTAATAAGGCTAGTTCTAGGGTTTTTTGATATAATTCGGCTTGTTTTTGCATTTTTGTATCTGTAAATGGAGGCTCTACAATCACTCCTACTTCTGAAATATGAACTTCTAATCCCAGATCAATAAATTGTTGAACTTCTAATTCACGAGCATCCCAATCATAATTGACTCGAGATAGGGAATCATTTTCTAAAGTATAATATTGAAGACCTACGCCATCAATATGATGTCCAGTATTAATTAAATTTACAATAAGATCGTAGAAATAGTTTGATCGTGCTAAAGATAGTCCAACATTATCACCCCAACATAGCCCTTCATTCATAAATATTTTCACATCAGGAGCAACCTCATGAGTTTTGTTGATGGCTATTGAAATGTATTCAGGGCCAATTACATCATACCAAAAATTGTGTCGCATTTCGGTGGTAAAATCATCATAGTTATAGGGTGCACCATAGAAATAGGGAGAATCCAGGATTTCATTTGCAATATAAATTGCTTCAAAATCGTCTTTATATCTCCCAACCACGGTTTCAATATGATCCTCTAATATATCAATTAATTCTGTTTTATTAAAATCCGTAATTTGATTACCATCTCCATTAGCAAGCCAACTTGGATATTGAGTCATCCACAAAATTTCTCCACGCCATATTAGTGGCATATCTAGATCTTTTCCAATTTGAACTATCGCATCTGTGGCATTAAAATCATAAGTATATCTTTCTGGATGAATATATTGCCACATATTATCAAAACCAACAACCATACTATTGAATTCTTGTTTATATGTCTTTAAGTACATAGGATCTTGTAATTCCCATAACGCTACATTTGCATTAATGCTTAAGTTATGAGAATCTGCCAGTTCTCCCAGTGATTTTTCTGTAGCAAATGATATCGGTGAAAATAAAACGTCCTTTTTTTTTACTTCATCTCCATTATCTGAATTTTCCAACTGAAAATCACTAAAATTTAGATCCATGTAAACTCCAGCATTCATCATTAAAATTAAAATACCAATATAAAATACATGTTTTTTCATCTTTTGGCCTCAAAAAACTTATTTTTTCATTAAATCTTGTATAATTTTATTAATTCCTCTTTGCTCATAGTTAAAAAATTTCATGTATATTGAGAAATTACTAAAATACT
>CAYPTZ010000379.1:0-4369 GCA_964413395.1 uncultured archaeon
TAATTTTGATCTCCTTTTTGCTATAGAAATCCCATTAGGAATTGCTCTTATTTGGGAATGGGTTATTTGTAAAAGAGATCAAAAATGGAAAAAGACAATGCTTCGTCCTCTTTTAGGATTTGCAACTTTTTATTTAAGTATTCTCATATATCTCTCTCTCTATTGGAAATATTCTGATATAATGGGAATAATTACAGTTCCACTATTTATTATTAATGCTATAACACTTTCTATTCTAAAAAGAAAGCATCAAGCATTCAAACGCGATGCTTTTATCAATTCATTGATTCTATTTTCAGTATTAATGGCTAGTTTTGCATTAGGTTATAATTTTCTATTTACATCATTTAATAATAATCTTTATTTCTCTCTCTTCTTAACAGGAATAATATGCAGTTTTTCATTTATCTTTCTATTTGATTATTTAGAGATAGATATAAAGAATTCTTGGAAAATCACGATAATTTCTATTGGTTCCATTTTTACAGGATTATTAACTTACTTATTTTTAACTCAACCAACTCTTATCCCCCAACCTATAGTGGTTGCATTTCCAATTTCCTTAGATTTTGCAATTGTGATGTTCTTTTTAGCATTAGGTCTATATCAACGCTCTTTTAAGAAAATTTGGGAATTTGGGGTTTATTTGTGGATATTAGTGCCTATTGCTAATTATTTCTTAATTTCACATTACATTTCTGATATTGATTCGTTAACTAATGCAGTTTCTTTAATTAACCAAACTATCAATGGTTCTATCATCATTTCAATACTTGCATGTTCTTTATTATATTTACCTGCTTTTCTGACTAAATTTAAGGAAAATATTGTAAAGATGATTTATGTTCTTTGGGTTGAATTAGTCGCTCTTACATATTGGTTTGCTCTTAATATTTTTTCAAAAAATACCAATGCTCTGGTGACCCTCTCCTTTGTAATTTTAATTGGTTTGTTGTTACTTGTACCTATTTTTACTTATCATAGACAATGGAAACGTTTAAGCTGTATATGGCCTATGATTGCCATTTCAAACATCATTTTCTTTATAATGTATGTTGAATTGGAAACAAAAAGGGAAATTCCTGTAGTGGGAATTATTCTTGGTATGTATACCCTTGCTTTAGCTTATTTCCCAAATATTAAAGAAAAATCAGATAAATTACAATCACTGGTCATTATTTCTGGATATGCAATAATTTTAGCAAGTATTTTTGCTTTTCTATATTCAATTGTATTTGAGATTTTTAGTGATATTACTTTAGCAGTTAATATCACATTTATTGTAATATCATTTATTCTTCTCACAGGAAAATATTTCAAAATAGAAGAAAAGATTGTGAAAATACTTCATTCAATTATTATTATTTTGAATCTTGCTATTTTTATAGCTAGAGAGTTCAGCTTAATTTCTCTAAGTGAAACAGGTGGATCCCTTACTCTTTTTGGTATTTTTATTGGTATAGCTTTTGCATGTGGATTAACCCTAACTTTCCAAGCGAGAAAATATCTACCCAAAGAGGGATTTGAACTATTTTGGTTAGGGATGGCTTTATTTTTTGGGTTATCTTCCTTTGAATTACTATTATCAGTTTTAAGTATTGGTTTTTATGCTTCATTTGGGACTTTAGTATGTGTTACTGTATTAATTGGATTTCCAATTTTTAATGCAAAAAGAACTTGGTTTTACATTCTCTTAATATTCGGTATATCTTTCATACTCAATGAATTTTTGATTATCGCTTCACCATTTATTGCCAATTACGATGTTTTAACCCTTTTTACTATGATATTCTTGTTTGAAACGATTTACGTTAAATTAACCAGTTTAATGACATTAAGAGTAATGAAAGAGGAAAGGAAGAATTATGAATTAATCGCTATCATGTGGCTAATTTTATCTATACTTCTCTCATTAACTTTAGTATATCTTATCAATTTTAATGAAATTAGCGTGAATATCTATTCGGATATTCTGATCTTTTATATTTCATTTTCTTTACAAGGATTTCTTATTGAGAAGTTTATCAGAAAAAATGAAATATTTTATCAATTTGAGAAAACTCAGAAAATTATTCAATTACTTCATAATATTCAGATGAGTATTCTTTATGTTTTCTTTGCTATCCTAATTTCCATTTATATTCCAGATAGTAGACTCTTTGAAAATCTAGAAAATTCTAAGACAATCTCATTATTCTTTGATTTTTCTATATTCTTTATAATTCTTTTTATCGAATTGATTTTAGTAGATGAGAAATTTTTTAAAATTGTAAAGTCCAAATTTAGATGTCAATTACAATGGATCGTTTATTTCTTATTCTCAAATTCAATTATACTTGTTTTTATTCTCTCTACAAATAATTGGGATGTATCTCTTCTTATTTGGTCTCTATTATCTTTTGGTACTATTTATCTTAATAAGAGAGCTGAAAATAAATTAAATTATGATCTTACTAAAATAGCTAATCTTTGTCTTTTAAATGTAGCAATTTTTAGTATTTTCTGGAAATTACTAAATACTACAGATATCATTGGAGATTTTGAGTTACATCCTTTATTTATAAATATTAGCATCAATCTACTTGTAATTTCACTTTTTATGATTTTAAAGATCATCAAAAAGGATTACTTAAAGATATTTCTTACTTTATTCACCGCTTCCGTTGCGATAAGTTGTGAAGAATTATTGCGATCGACCTGGATAGATGGGAATGCAAACGGAGTTTATTTAATTACTTTAGCTTTATTAGTATTTAATTTACTAAATATATTTCGAATTAAGAAATTATCCCTTGTGTATTTCTTTTGGATAACAATAGTTTTATCAATGACAGCAACTTTAATGCTTTTCATTACATATAGTTTTGAGATAACCCTAACTAATCTCATTTTTTGTATGCTCTATTTGACCTTTTTAGGGATCATATTAACATTTTTCTTTGAAAAATTAGCTGAACCAAAAGAGAAACCCTTACCTAAATCTGATGAAATTGAAGAAAAGGAAGAAAAAATTTCTGTATTAAAGCTCAAGTCTGGTGATTTTCTCACATCTCAGAAAATATTTGTTTATTGGTCTTTAATTGAAATTTTGAATTTATGTATCACAATTCCTTATCTTTTAAATCTTGGACTTACTGAATTAACCAACAGCCTTCCATATTATTATGTTGTCTCTTTTGAACGCTATTTATTAATGTTCTCCATAATTCCGCTCATTATTTCATTATCAATTATGCATCTTGCACGATATACAATTAATAATCAAATATGGGATAATAAGGCAACAAATACATTAAAAACATGGTATTTAGAAAAGAAAATTAACTATTCAATTGTTATCTCATTTAATATATTATTACTAAATCTTTTCTGGATTACCTTTAATTCGTCTTATTTCATTGCAGATGGTTTCTTCTGGCCATTACTATTGAATTTATCTATTAATTTATCAATACTTAATCATTATACTCAAAAATACAAAATAGCATCAAAAATTTCACAATTAATTAATTTTATTTCAAAATCATTAATTGCATTGTTAATTGAAGAGGTAGTAAGAGGAATAATTCCTGATTTTAATACGATATTCTACTGTGCTGTATTTATTATTGCTTTTTGTCTTTTGTATATGCGTGAGATTAAAAGTATTCGGGGTATTTATGGATTCTGGACTGTAATTTCTTTATGTCTTGCCATATTTTCAAATGAATTAATAGATCGTTCATCTCTTGATCCTGAATTATTAACATCAATTATTATTGCAATGTTTATTTTCGGATTGTTCACAACTACTTTCTTTTATTGCCTTGCACACGATAGTTTCAGTAAAATTTCTCAATTCAAGTCATCCCTCTTAGAAAAAAATAAAAAAGTCTTTGATGTTGATACTAAAGGTCAAAAAGAAAATTCCGTCTTTCAACTTACTACAAATAATATTCTTAAGGCTCATAAAAATTACGTATATTGGGCAATAATTGAAAGTTTCATTCTTTGCATTTCATTCACTTACTTATTAATAAATATTTATCCTGATTCCATATTACACCAACAAATCAGTTCTTATGAAAGAATATTCTCTATAATTTCTTTAATTATTCTCGTAATTTCTCTATTATTCAAATATATTGTTGGATATATGATCAAATTTCAAATATGGGATAATAGGGCAAATAATATATTAAAAAATTGGTATACTGAAAAAAGAATTAATATTGCAATTGTGCTTTCAATGAATTTCTTAATTTTTATCTCCCTATGGATTATATTATCAATTGAAAAATATATTATTGCTTTAGATTTTCTTCAAATAATGTTTAATTTGGTAATTAATTTCTCAATTCTCAACCATTATGTTCAAAAATATCAATTT
>CAYPTZ010000380.1:0-4366 GCA_964413395.1 uncultured archaeon
AAGCAGCAGGTATGGATGCCTTTAAGATTAAAGAGGAATTTGGTTCAAAACTTACCCTGGTCTGTGGAATAGATACCCAGGAATTTATTGTTAAAGCTAGACCTGAAGAAGTAAGGAAGAAGACAGAAGAATTTATTGATAAGTTAGGTCAAGGCGGTGGATATATTTTTGCAGTTTCACATACTTTGCAGCCTGATGTACCACTTGAAAATATCATTGCAATGTTAGAAGTATTAGGAATAAACAGGTGAATTAGTTGATTTTGTTTAGTCTAACAAATGAACAGTTGTATTCTGGAAATTCAAAAAGCAATATTCGTTCTATTAAAGTATTATTAAATTTCCTGATTTGGTCAATAAAAATGATTTTTCAATAGATAAAAGGACTGTAGCCTACAAAAATCAAGTTTTGAATAACAAAAAGGAGATATTATGAATTCCTTAACTTGTAAAAATTGCAATAATACTATGAATAAATCAGAAATAAGAGAATATATAATTTATTTAACTGAAAATCAATTAACTAAATGGAAATTACGTAATATTTGTTCAAAATGTAATCTTATTCACTTATTTGATGATTATATATTTGATGCAAAAATTAAACTTATTTTACATAATTTGTCTATAGAATATCAATTTCCGATAGATGATTGCTTTCGATTTATTAAAATAGTGTTATTATCTATTAATTTAGTAAAATTAAGACTAAAATATGAGAAATATAATGATGAAATAGTTATTATAAGAGTATTTTATCTATATTGTGTGAATCATCAGATATATATATCTTTTAATAAATTATTACAAACATTTGGTAAAAAGAATCACCATATTCAATTATTAAATGAATTTATTAAACTATATCATGAAGAAATATCAAATAATGTATTTTCGTTAGTCAAAATTTTTTAAAATAAATGTAATGGGGGATAAAACAATGGGAAGACCTAAAAAGAAGGGAAGACCTAAAAAAAAGAAATATATAATTACTGATGAAAAGAAAGAACAATATTATAATTATAGGTTTGTTAATCAACGAATAAAGGAAGCAAAACGATATTGGATAATAGATAGAGAATCCATTAATCATAAATATATTAAATTCCGATATAATGATTTATGGTTTGCTATCAAATTAACCAGAAAAGAAAATCCCTATGAGTATATAGTTGATAATGAGATATATATTAATAATGCTCTGGTATCGGATGAATTATATAGTAAAAATGTTTTTTTGATTGAAAGACATAATCTAAAAATACTAAAATCTATTGAAAAACCTACTTATCCAAATAATTTAGATAATATAAGATTAAAACTTGAAATAGAAAGAAGAAAATATAATCCTTCTTATGCTAAAAGATGTAAAATTGAAGAAAAAATTGAATTAAAAAAGGAAATTAAAAAAAAAATATATCAAAAAAATTATCAAATAGAATATCGAAAAAATCATTCTCAAAAACGAATCTCATTAGAAACTAAAAAAGAATTGTATGGTTTTAGGATTCAAAACATAATTGTACCTATTTATGTTAATTCTATTCGATATAATAAAGAGTTAAATAATCTAGTGGTTAAATTCAAATACAAAAATCAACGTTGTATTTCTATTTTTAAAAATTATAAAATAAATAAATATGTTAGAAATAATACTATAAGCATCAAATCAGCAGTCTTTGCCAATAAAATGTTTAATTACTACACATTTTTAGTTAATAAATTAGTTTTGAATCCATTACATCAAGTGTGGAGTGATGAAAAATGAATTTAAATAATAAATCGAGTGTAGTTAAAAAATTAGAAAAAGAAAGTCGAAGGATGTTTGATAAATTAACTTTATATTTCGCAAATGAACGAGATGATTTTTGGCTACATAATCGATATCCACCGGGATTAGGTAAATCTCGTTATACTATTGATCTTATTGCAAAATCAAACTTAGATTTTGACATTGTTATTCCTAACCACGCTATGCTTTATGGAAAAAATGGTATGGTGGATAATTGTAGAAGACATGGTATATCTTATCAAAATGCATTGGGAAAAAGACAATATGTAGCCAAAAATTACAATCCTACTTTAAAAATTGCCGATGATTTACATTATAGAGTAGTTTCTGAAGATGAAGTAAAAAAAGGTGTAAATTGTGAAAAATTATGTATGAGAGATGATGGAAATGAGTATTTTCCTAGTTGTAAAGGATGTGAAAATTCTGAATTATGTCTTTATAAAAAATTTGGAGATAATATGCAAAATAAACGGGTTATTTTTACTCCAATTCAAAGTTTAAAGAAATTTGAAAATCGATTTATTATTTTTGATGAATCGATCGAACAACTAATGAAGGCGGAACTAACCAATACAAGAGAAAATTTAGAAGAATTAGGAGTAATCCTAGAAAAAGAAGAAATACAATCAATTTCTGGTAGAGATATAACGTATTTTAATAATATTTCGATTGCTGAAGAAAATTATATAAATTTTAAAAAAGAAGAAGATCCAAAAAATGAAGGAGAATATTTTCTTTGGTTATACTTAAAATCAGTTCTACAAGGTAAAGAGCCAATATTTATTTCAGAAAGTGATGGGAGTAATCCCCGTTATCAATGGAAAGGTGTTCAGGCTAGAATTAATAATAAAAATAAAAAAATAATCTTATTTGGTAAGTTAATTAACTTTATGCCCCTACATTTCAAGGGAATTATATATAACTGTGCCACAATTTCACAAGAATTATTAGAAAAAACCATGAATTTTAATTCAGATGAAAATCCCACAATATTTAATGATTATAACAATATCGAATATCACGATTGGAAAGAAATAAAAAGTAAAATATTTGAGATTGATAATCTCGATAATCCTATTTTACAATTTAAAGGTAATTGGGGACAAAATTCATACAATACTTTTTTTGATTATATAATAAAAATGTTTAGTCGATTTTATGAAGAAAAAAAAAGTTTACTTATTACTAAAAAAGAATTAAAAAAAGATTTTAAGAAATATTTCAATAGATTTGATATTAAAATGGCTCATTATAGTTCTGCCCGTGGTTATAATACACTAGAAATTAAAGATGAAGATAATCAATATGATCTGGTATTACTCTATGGTCGCTTTGGTTTCGACCCATTCATTCGTGATGTATGGAAACGAATTGGCTATTCTGATGAGTTAATTGATCAAATGGAAATGAATGAAATTTTACAGGCATTGCATCGATGTAGAGCATTATTACATCCAAAAATTCCAATTATGTTGATGTGTGATAAAAATCTGTTAAAAAAAATGGATATCATTAAAATGCATATTGATAATTTAAAACTTCTGATTGATCATGGTGAATTAAATAATGCAATTACTAAAGAAAAATTTGAATTATTTAAAAAAAATTTAAACTTATTAGAAAAGAAAAGACCTACTATTTTCTATAGAGATTATATTAAACTGATAACATTTATTGAATATAAAAAAATAATCAATATTCCTGTTAAAATTCCACGTAAAAAAATCAATTCTTCTAATAAAAATATCAAAAGGAAGCGAATTAAAGATAAGCAAATCAAAAAGGATTCAAAACAAATACTTAAAAATAATTTTACAGTATTAAATTAATCATTTTTTTAAAATAACAAAATACAATAAACAACAAGGTAAAAACAATGTCAAAATATAACCCAAAGCATAATAAAAGAAAATTTATTAAACATCAGCCGATTTTTTCACCTAAGCAATTTAAAAAGTATAAAGAAAATATTAATCCAATTTTTGAAGAAAATGAACCGTTTAAAGACTTATATAATAAAACGAAAGAAATTTGTATAATGAATCATAGATTTAATGCATTATATAAAGTCAAGAATATCTGGCATTTAGAAACTAGTATAAGAGAAATTATGCATCTAGAAATATATCGGTTTAGTTTTACAGATATTCTACCAAAAAAATTAAATATTTCTAATGAGATACAACAAAATGCATCTAAAAATGTAGTGATAAATCCAAATGGAACATTCATACCTCCTTTAAAGGGTAAAATAATAAAATTTACTATGAATAATCAAGATTTTTATGAAGTAAAAGATCCCGAAATTATAATTATGTAAAAAATTTTTTTATTTTTGAATTATTTATCTATTTTTTAAATTGATTCAAAACTAATTATAATAAAATACTGTGAGATTTTTTATAATTTTTAAAATTTGTAGATGCGAATATAATTATAGTAAAATATATTATTAAATTCTTTTTGATATTATTTTTAAACTTAACAATATTTCATCATAATTTTAGAAAATATGCTATTTACCAATAATTAATTTTTGTCGATAGTTTGGGGAATTTTATTAGGTTATAATTGA
>CAYPTZ010000381.1:0-4363 GCA_964413395.1 uncultured archaeon
TAATAACGTTTTTTATGAAACAAGTTCTTTTTCTCCTAGGATAGAAATCCGAGATTACGGCGAAACAGTGTGATTATACAAACTTTTTACAGTATTTTGGATTTTTCTGTGAATATTAGTAGTTTATTTTTCAAGATGATTCCACAGATTGGTTGAAAAGAGAAATGTACAATATTAATGAGGTATCTCTGGGTTAAAACTCTCAAAACATTTCCTAATTGCACCTTGTTTGTCACTAACAAAGCCTATAATCGTTTTGTCGTATAATTTCTTAACTTCTTCAATATACTCATGCAAAATGGAATAATCAACTTGATCAAGGAATTTAGTCATCAAGACCCGATATTAAATCGATGAAATTCCAAAAAATTGAACGGTCTCCATCAGGTTCTTGTCTATTTAAAGTAATCAGGAGAAATTCTTGCTTTTTAATCATTTTTTCTGTATTTGAATCAATTTGGAAAGATGTTAGAACGAGAATATCATCGCACATTCTGGCAACTGTGCTTTCTGAAATAGGAAGATCATATTAACGCTTCAAAATACCATATATCTGTCTCGGATTGGCGGGTTCATTAATGTAATAATCTCCTATTTTGGCTAAGACATCTTTTCCATAACAGCGTTGAGAATAATCATATCTGGGGCTTGGATTGAAAGGAACGGAATGAAGAACACAATCTGAGTTTGTACATCTAAATAGATGACGATGCTCTGTAATTGGACCTATGAGAGTATAAGTTGTTTTTTCTGCGGTATTGTACATAAAGACAACAAGGTAATTGCATAAGGAACAAAAGTTATGTAATTCTTCAGGGTATTTTTGGGTAATATGAATAGAAGCTGTGGGATATTGAGGTGAGTCAAACATATATGAATAAATGCATGACTAGTTTTGAATATTTCGACCCTTCTACCATATGTGTAAATCCATTGACACTATATTATTTTGAAGATTTATGAAAAAATTTAGAATCTACTTTAAAATACGCGCACGTACTATTTTTCATTTATAATAAAGAATTATCTTGAATAGAGTTTTGGAATATACAATAAATAAATTTACCTAATCATTTCGATTGTAATAATAGATACACTTTATGAATTTCATTAATTTAATATAAATCTATAATATATTGACAGATTTTTGAGATAATTGGCGATATTGCAAGACATATAATGGTATATAATAATGTAATGATAATATTGGAATAAATTAAAGATATACTTATGAAAATAAATAAGATCATAAAAGCTCCAACTTTCCCTTTGGAATTTATAGGTATTACCCAGGCACAACCTGCAGCTAATGCAGAAATCATTGCCAAAAATAGTTTTTCTAAAATGAAAATTGTCAAAAAAATGGAATTAGAATCAATTAAATAATAAAAAAATATCGTTAATCCCATTAATATCAAAGGAAAAACAACCCCAATAAATAAAAATAATTTTGTTTTATTTGGCAAATTTGATTGCGAATTTTTCATTTTTGAAATATAGAAAGCACCAAATCCAATAAAAAAATTTTGCGCTATTATTGCAATACCATCATAGGAGGGGTTCATAAAACCATATAATAATGTATAAATTACCCATGCACTTAAAGGATCATCTTGATTAATCATCTTTAGTATTAAAGGGCCTATTAAATACCAAAAAATAAACATAAAAATTAAATAAATTCCAACAAAATTTATTGCTGATTTTTCTTGTTCTTGCATAATCGAACCTTTTTTTTTTGTAAACTAATTTTATTAATATTTTTCGTTATTTCAACGACATTAAAAAATACATAAATTGTTATTTGTATACCTATATATTTTACGAAAATTTTTTTAAATAGTGTGAAATTATTATTTAATCATCTTATCTTCTAAATTAGGTAACTATTTTCAAAATTCGCATATCTCTCTAGCGAAGTTTTTACTATTTACATTTTTATAAAATCCAAGCAAGTTCCTAAAATAATTAATCTCATTCAAATTCTTTATAGAGAAATTATGTTGTCATATTCGATTCTGGCGTTCTAAACTTATTACTTATTCAAGAAGGTCAGATTCCTAAAAGACTCTTTGAATAATATGAAATATAACATCTTTTTTGTTTTAAAAAATCCCGCAATTCTTTAGTATTTTCAGTATGTGGTTCGCCTTGAAAATTGAGATGCAATAATTTCAATGAAATAAATACCGAAAAGTGTCTGGAACTGAAGAAATGAAGTTATAATCTAAAATTAAAATTCGAAGTAAGGTTAGATTCCCAAAGGTTTCAGGAAGAAACCGCAATTTATTTCCAGTTAGTTGGCATTCGCTCAAAAATTCTAAGTTTCCGATAGTCGATGGAAGCGATTCTAAGGTATTATGGTTCAGAAACAGTTTTTCAAGGGAGGTTAAGTTTCCGATGGTATCAGGGAGGGTTGAAAGGTGATTTTTATTTAAATATAATTCTTTAAGTGCAACAAGGTTTCCGAATGAATCGGGGAGAAAATGTAATTGATTTGATTCTGCAACTAACCATTCAAGATCTGTGAGTTGGCCTATTGTTTTAGGGAAGGTTGATAAAGTATTCCCAGAAATTGCAAACCTTTTAAGGAATTTCAAATTCCCTATAGTTGATGGAAGCGATGTGATATGGTTTGATGCTATATAAAGGCTTAAAAGTGAGTTTAAATTATCGATTGTGTGGGGAAGATGCGATATTTGATTAAGACTTAAGTCAAGTTCTTTAAGCCAATGCATTCTTAATAGAATCTCCGGAACAATATCGAATTTATTAGCTGATAGATCAAGTTCTTTCAGTGAACAAAGAGAAATAAACGAGGATGGAAGAGAAGTCCGTATATTATCATTAAGATTAAGGATTTTCAATGTCGTTAGATTTCCAATGCCATCAGGAAGTTTTGAGATCTTATTTCTATTTACATTTAAATTTCTAAATGAATCTAATTTTTCTATGAACTCTGGGAAAATTGGAAATTGGTTTTCTGTTAAATCTAATGATTGAAGGGATATCAATTTACTAAAGGATTCAGGAAGCGAAATAAGATTATTCCGATCAAGGTTAAGTCGTCGTAATGAAGAAAGACTACCTAAGGAATCTGGGAGGAACGTTAAATGATTATTACTTATGCTTAATTCCAATAATAATTTTAACTTACCCAGTGTCCTTGGAAGGGTCATTAATTCATTTAAATCCAATACTAATTTTCTTAGATGAGATAAATGACTAATTGAATTAGGAATATGTAATAATTTATTCCCACGTAAATCAAGTATAATGAGTGATTTTAAATTCTTAATCTTTTGAGGGATGGATTGTATCTGATTCGCAAATAAAAATAATTTTTTCAGAGCCCTTAAATGCCATAACCCGTTAGGTAGTTTTGTTAAGTTATTTTTCCGTAAATCTAATTTTTCTAAAGAATGTAGATTTTTGATGGACTCAGGAAGGGAAGTTAACCCATTATATCGGAGATCAAGTTTTTTTAGAGCCGTTAAATTACCAATCGCATCAGGTAGGGATGTAAATTCATTATCAAGTAAATCCAAATATTCTAGGGAGTGTAATTTTCCAATCGAATTTGGAAGCGATGTGATCTGATTTTTACCTAATATGATTTTTTTAAGGGATTTTAAGTTGCCAATTGTATCAGGGAGCGAAGTTAACGCATTTCCAAATAAATTTAATTCAAGAAGTGCTGATAAATAACCAATTATCGGAGGAAGAATTGATATTTTACAGTCCTTTTTCATCATTCGGGGGAGATATGGCCGGGTGTCATATTTCTCTGGAATTGTAGTAACCTCTTGGCTCGATATCTTAAGTTTTATCACTCGTTTTTCATGCATACAAATTCCGATTTTATAGGCCTTTAATTCAGATAATAGTGGAATTGGTTCGTTTATTAATGCCTCTAATTGAACTAACACTTCGGCATCTTGATGATAGAGAGGGATATTATTATAGAGCGTTATTTTTTCATATTTGTCATCGGAATTTTTTAAGGTACCTTTCATACTATACAGACTCTTCAACTCAATCCTAAAACCTAGGATAAAATATTTAAGCGAACTTTAAGACATTGCGAAAAAAATCAATTAGAAATCCCCCATGGAATATGGTTCAATATTCCTTGATTACGACTTGCGATCAAATAAGACTAAAAAATGTACTTTATTATATGAAGCCATCTTAGTTTTTCTCATTCTTATTTTAAAACATTTTTAAGTTTTGAAGTCAATATTGATGAAAAAATGCAATTATTGTTATAATAATGACAATAAAAAAGGAAAAAAAAATTTGAAATTTATTTATATAAGACTTGTATTAATAGTGGTATTATAAAAAGAGATTGATTGACTGA
>CAYPTZ010000382.1:0-4325 GCA_964413395.1 uncultured archaeon
ATCCAAATTTGAAATTCTCTTATTTCCCAACAATATTTACATTCCAAATTACGGGAATCAATACCTTTATGATAGATTTCAGTAAGGAACTCAAAAATTTTCTGAATTATTGATTTCAAACCATATAAATCATTCACTTACTGTTACTAAATATGGAGTTGGATTGACTTTAGACCTAAGTAATACAGTATTTCCATTTTTCCAAGATAATTTAAAATCAAACCAATCATCAATTCCAAGCTATTCGGGTGAATTAATTGCGGTTTTTAGTGTATATGCCCTAATTTATATGGGATTAAAAAGATATAAGAAAGAGATCGAAAATGATTTCTAGTTCAAAAAAAAATGAATCATCACTTTTAATGGTCGCAATATGTTTGGGCTTTTTTTCATTGAATTTTTATATAGATATTAGGAACAATTTAAATCGGATCATAATATGAGTTACAATTCATATTTACTTAAATTATTAGATTTGGATCTACCAATTGGACTGTGTCTTTGAAAAATGGCGATACAATTTAATCGAGTTAAATAAAATAAAAAAAAGCAAAGCAAGGATCGAAAATGAACAAAGAATGTAAAGTCAAAAGAAATTTTAAAAATAAAATGGATAAGATTTTGATATAAAAGATTGCGCTGTTTATTCTAATTTTTTTTTTCATGGATTATTTCTCAATTCTCAAAATTATAGACACAAAACTGTACCTATTTATTTTTATATCGTTAATTCATGTTTTTATCAAGATTTTAAAATACTTAAAAATCTTTAAAATAAACTCTATTTAGTAGTGATATTAATATGAATGGAAAAGAATTTGAATATGAAATAATAGATTCACCCACTTTTTCTTATCTTAAAGTTTTATTAAAAGCGGGACAAGATATAAAATGTGAAAGAGGTACAATGCTAGCATTTGAACCAACCCTTGAAATTCAGACTAGAAAAGCTGAAAAAAGCTTCTTTAAATCATTAAAACGAAAATTTGCTGGAGAAACCTTCTTAATGAACTACTTCCATGCAAATTCTAATGGATGGTTAATTTTGGCCCCATCATTTGCAGGAGATATGAAATGTATTTCTTTAGAGCAAGGAGAAGAATGGATTGTGTATTCAGGCGGATTTGTCGCATCTTCACCAGGTTTAACCCAAAATACAAAATTTCAAGGAATGAAAAAGGGCTTATTCTCGGGAGAAAACGCCTTCTATTTAAATGTTAGTGCAAATGAAGGCCCAGGAGATCTATTTGTCGGAGCCAATGGCAGTTTTATTGAATGGAATCTTAAGGAAGGACAGATGTTAAATTGTGATAATGGTCATCTGGTGGCGATGGAAGCTATCGTTCAAATGGATATCAAGAAAGTCGGAGGATGGAAATCTACTATATTAAGTGGAGAAGGTGTGATTGCTCAACTTGTTGGCCCAGGAAAAGTAATCATGCAAAGTCGTAATCCGATCGAATTTGCCCATTGGATCGGTGGTTTGTTACCCCCACCTCGAGGTTAATTTTTTTTTTATGATTTTTTTGATAATTTGCTAAAATAATATTTCTTTGAAATCAATCTTTTTGAATATAGAGACAATATCTTTTTTCTGGCTTTGAACTATCATTTAGTCTCTATAAAATCGAATTATTTAATACAATTTATCAGTTTACTTTGGTTAATAGTTCAATTGATATTTTTTTTAGAATTTACGAAATTGGTACTTTCCTCATCATTAAAATATACCATTAAGAAACGTTTCATCATCAAAAATGAGATTATTCTAATTCTAAAAATATTTATCCTAAAGTTCTATTATTCTATTAACTTTTGAAAAATTAACCATTAAGTAAATATATTCTGTCATATCCTTTTTATTTTGTTTAATTCTAATGTTAGTAATGAATTTAATTAATTCGTTGAATAGTTCATTATTACCAATATGTACTAAAATTGTAGTTCAATTGACATAATATCGATAAATGCTTATAGAAGGTGAAATATATGAATAACATTATTATAAGTAGTGATAAAGGGATTCGTGCTATGAACAAGAATCTCAAAAAATTTGATGTGATTAAAAAGATCAATCCCCAAAGCACCTTCAAAATCCACATCAATCAGAACCTCGCTAAAAAGGGGATTAAAGGTACATTTGATGCCATAGTAAAAAATCAAGAACACATTAGTGAAGAGTTTAATTTCAAGGACTTCTTTAATACGAAAAAGGCAGAATCAATAAATAATCTCTTTCAATCCAAACCCTTTATTGATTTACGACAAGATATGCCCGAGAATAAAGAAGAGGTCACACCTCAAAGTGAAGGGTTTTCTGAAGAATTTAAAAATGCGATGCAGAAGAACAATCATGTATGGAACAAGCGAGATGCTGTGATCCTTGATTATTATATGTATTTTGAACATAAGTCTTATGAGGAAACCCAAATTTTACTCTCTGGGTGGTTGCATAATTTTATGGAAGACTATCAAATACCTTTTCAAATTCTGGGCACTCCCGAGGCACTTGTTCAGTATATCGAATCTGGCATTATAATTGTGAAAGCCGATCAAATTAGCGATTTCGAATATCTTCAATTTTTATATTCTCCAGATTTAACAGTGGAAGCCTATCTCAAAAGTAGAGATAATCAAAAAGCGATCAGCCAATGGATGAACGATGCCTATTTGATTTTACGAAATATCAATTATTTAGCAATAACTGCTTCATGTTCCAAGAAAATTTCTCTTTTAGATAAAAATACAATTTCAACCTCCATAGATAATTATATTAATATGAAGCAAAACGTGATTACACGAGATTTTTGGACATATACAAATAAAATTATGAAAACTGGTATGAAATTAGAATTTTATGGCCTTATATCACTAGAAAATTTCATTGAAATTATTTTTTCAATAATATCTTTGAATATTAAGCATACTGATGTGGATGGACAAATTATTTCTTTGAAAGAATGGTTGCTGAAAAAACCTATAGGAGACACTACTTATTCCTCAAATTTTGAAAGAATTACACATTTAAGCTCGCAATGGAAAAGTCCATATTTATCCCATGAAGATCAATTATTAATCGGAAAATGGTTAGGAAATGATGAATCTGAAAGTGGGTTAAAATTTATAGCTGGATTAAGAAATCTTATCTCTGAAAAGAGATTTGAACTAAGATCTTTTCAATCCCTGTTTGAATCATTCCAAAATATCTTCAAGTTGGGATCTAAGGATAGCTTTGGTATTATGATTAAAAATATTTTAGTGAATAAAGAAAAGGCACAAGATGTCTTTCCAACCATAAAGATGGGTATTAAAGCAGTTCCAAGTGTGGTTAATTTTATTAATGATTTTTTTCAAATTTGGAAAGATACCGATCAAAAGATAATTGAAGTCAATAAATATGGTAAGGATAACCTGTATCAAATATTTGCTTTAGGTAAAAGATTCCTTCCTCCCTCCGAAGCTCAATTCATTGCTATTGATTCGATTATCCAGTTTTTCATTGACAATTTCTTTGATGGCAATACCGCAGAATTTAACCGTTGGAATGTTTATGCTTCGCAGAAATTTTATCAAGGAGATCATATTCAAGGTTTCTCAGGACTTTATCAATCCCATACCCAATTATTAAATGACCTTGGATCAAGGATTAGCAAAAAAGCTCTACTTCAAAAGTCTTTCTTTATCAATGGCCAAGAAATCATACTCCAAGCTCATTCCTTCTTTGAAAAAGACCTTTTAGAGGATCTTGAAGAAATATCAAGAATTATTACTAAGATTCTCGCTCAGGAATCATTTAAAGAATTACTAAAAGATAAGAATCTTGTTGTTTCTTACCCCGTGTTACATAATGACGAGGATAGTAAAACGATTTTGGATATTGGGGTGGTGTTTAATGCATTTTCTCAAGGAAGAGGATTGTTATTTGAAGCTCTTGGATTCACTCAGTATGCCTACGGGAGAATCTATAGTCATAGTAAGGAAATTCAACTATTAGTAAATTTAATCAATGGTATGGCTCCAATCTATATTCCATATGATATTTCTTCAATTAGATCTTATTATTTTAATGCAGAATCCCAAAATGTTCGATATATTGGAAAAATTGCACCCCTTATCACACGCTCTCAATTTCAATCCTTGCTAAAAGCCTTATCTTTGTCTGGAAAATCCTTTTCCGAGACTTTACTTCTCCTTTCCCATAAGGAACACGTTCATAATTTTGGATTTAACCACATTGCTGATGCCATTGCGATCCAAAAAGCCTTCGGTCTTCTCCTCAGTAAGAATAATGTGGTTATCGACCAATGCAATAATCCTGTTACGGA
>CAYPTZ010000383.1:0-4309 GCA_964413395.1 uncultured archaeon
ATATTCTTCAAAATAAATAATATGGAATTATTTCCACCAATTAGAAAATATACTTTAAAGCAATTATTTTTAACATTATCTGTGATTACATGTATTTCCTTGTCATGTATTTTGCATTTTATTTTAGAAATTCGTTCCTTGAATAGAATTTCACTACCATTAGTTTTTACCAATTTTCATTACATTGGAGCGATTATTGGTTTCTTTATATTAATTAGATTTCTTCGAAATGTTTCAGCATATTTACTATATTATCTCAGCTCCACTTTATTAATTATTTTTATGATGTGTCTTGTCGTTATTGAAATTCCATGGTTATTATGTATTTTTTTATTCTTGGCAGGCTTTTTTATGGCAATAACAATCGGATTAAGTCGAGAAATTATTTATCAATTTCATAAGGATAAAGCCACTAATGGAAGATTGCATGCTTTTGGATTTAATATCATTTTTATTAATACTATTTTATATTTCTTAATTGATTTTAATATTGAAACTAAATACCTCTTGGTCTTTTTAACGTTTTTACTTATTATTATATTAATTGCTGGTGTGATTGGAGAAAATAGTATTTCTTTACCCGAATATAATAAGCTTCCATTAAATTATTATGTAACAACAAAAAATAATATCCCTAAGATATTGTTAGCAATATTTATTGGATTTTTCTTTGTTAATGGTTATTATTCTACTTTGATAATACTTGAAATCAATAATTTACAAAATATTTTTTATAGATTTTTGATACCCTTTTTTATTTCATCAATAATTACCAATTTCTTTACAGGAATTTTATTAGATAAACTGGGTCGCCGGTTTATTCTTTTAATTGGATTATGTATTCAATCGTTTGCATTCTTAATATTATCAATTGATGATATAACTTTATCAATATATTTTATATTTCCTGTAATATTGGGAATTGGATATGCTTTTGCAATCAATGCTGGTTTTACTATTTATTCAGAGATGTCAGAGAAGAAATATTTTCAAGATAAAAATTGTATCTTTTTTATGTTCCACTATATTGGGTGTATGCTGGGTTCCATTATGGCTGAGGTTTTAAGACCTTTATTGGATGAAAATCCTACTCTAATGACGATGTTCCTACTATTTATTTCATTAATCAGCACTTTGGTGGTTTTTAATATTGAAGAAACTCTTCCTTCAAGGGAAGAATTAGAATGGAAAAATTCATTGAAGTATATATATGTTTTATATAAATCGGGATTTTGTTGTTATTCTCAAAATTTAGTAGACATAGAGAGAGATAATAGTAGATTAAGTGAAAATCTTATTGGAGGTGTTCTTGTGGCAATTTCGTCCATATTAAAGGAAATATCTGATAACAAACCTTTAAAAGTCGTTAAACAAGAAGGATTCAATATTCTTATAGAAGAAGGTAAACATATTATTGTTGCAGTCATTTCTATAAATGAATTAAAAATTATTCATAGAAAAATGAATTCATTCATTAATGAATTTGAAAATTTTTTTGAAGTTTTCATTAAGGAACACAATCAAGATTTAAGAGTTTATACTCCAACCATGAAATTAGTTGAGAAGAATTTTTCTTAGTTTATTAGTGTTTCATAAAAAGACTATCTTTAGCTAATAATAAACTAAGAAAAATTCTTCAGTAACTTTTAATAATATTTCTTTCTTCATCAGTGGAATTTAGTATTTATCTAAAATTTTCTTTTTTAGTTCCTTATATTTGAAGGTTTCAGTGAATTTAAATTGACTTTCGCGAATATCAAATCCGTAAGCACTTTTGCTGAGAAGCACAATAGGGGGTCCTTGAATTCGTTTAAAAATTGCCCTTCTTATTGTTATTGTAAACCATTTCAGGTCTTCAATAAAGGTGTGTGGATTGTTTATTCCATATTTATTTAATAATGTTTCTGATATTTTCAGCTTATCAGCTAATTTTCCTTCAATATACCATTTTAATATATCTTCTGGAGTCTTTTTTTGATAATTAGTAAATGATTCAAGTAAAGCATCATGATATCCAAATTTCATTGGATCTAATTGGTTTTCTTTTAATTCAGCTGAAGGTGGGATGCATTCTGAAGAAAAATTGAAATTTTCATCGGGGATTAATTCTGAGGGGATGATTTCTCCATAGTTTTTGTTAATATATTCAGCCATTTGAAAAACTTCAGTTTTTGTTAAATCCCCTATCGGGGCAATAGCTCCATTCACATCTCCATATAATGTGACATATCCGAGGGCAATTTCCAATTTATTTCCATTGTTGGTCATAATTCCATTATGAATTCCTGCAAAATTTGAAAGTATGGAAGTTCCACGAATTTTTGCCTGGATATTTTCCTCAACTAAAGAAGATAATTTTCCAGATTTACGAAGTAAGTCCATATTTGTTTGGACGAATTGGGAAATAGAAATCTCAGAAAAATGAGTGATTTTTAAATTTTTAGCTAAAGCGGAAGCTGAATTGCGAGTTTTTGTGCTATTGTATTTAGTTGGTAAATTATATGCATAAATTCTCTCTGGGCCGACTGCATGGGCAACTAAAGTTGCAACAAGGCTACTGTCTACTCCTCCAGAAAGACCTATTACATAATTTGGAATCCAATCAAGTATTTCATCCAGAGCTTGAATTGCTCTAATGATGGCATCATATTTTTGTTTTATTTTGGGTTTCCTTTTTTCTTTATATTGCTTTATATCCTTTATAATTTCTTCATGATTAGCAATAATTATTTGTTCTTGATAATCTTCTGCTCGATAAGGAAAAATTTGATTACCTTCTTGATTATATATTGTTGAACCTCCATCAAAAGTTATGAAATTTTTTCCATTATTTTGAACACCACAAGCATTGACATAATAAATGGGAACTAAATTTGTTTCAAAATTTTTCTTTAAATTTAAAATTCTATTGTTTCTGGCTTGTTCTTTACCAAATGTCCATGGAGATGCAGAAATATTAATGATAAGATCTGATCCATTTAAAATTAGAGATTTAATTGGATTGTATTTTTTTTTTTTAAATTCATTATCACATCTCGTATAATCTTCAAACCACATATCCTCACAAATAGTCAGACCAATATGGATTTCTTTTTGTTGATATTTAATTGAAAAAGGAGTATAAAAATCATCAATTTTATGGCCCATTTCACGGATTAAATCAATATAGGGATAAAAATATCTCCTATCATCAAATATTCGATAATTAGGAAGTAAGGATTTTATTGCGATTCCCTCAGGAATCTTCAATTTCTTATTTAGTTTATTTATTGCAGGTTTTCCATTTTGAAAAATATAGACTGCATTATATTTTCGAATTCTACCATCATTATTCTTTTTTTCTTTATCAATAAAGATATTTCCATATATAATTGTAATTTTAGAAGAGGCTTTTTTTAGAATTTCATTGTATTCCATTAAATATTCACACCAGCTATCTTCTAACCAAAGATCCCCCACGAAATATCCTCCAACTGCCATCTCTGGAAAAATTACGATCTCTGCCTTTTTTTCTTTAGCAATTTCAATCATATCAAGCATATTCTTAACATTTAATTCTGGTCTACCTGCTTTCACATCTAATTGACACATTGCAATTTTCATAATAATATCCTGTAAAATTTTTATTTATTTTGGTTATAAAATAATAATTCATTAAAATTAAAGAATTATTATAGCGATATGAATTTAATTTTATTTCCTTGATTACTTTTATTTATGGATATGAATAAATATTAAATGATCTAAACAATGAGTAAATTTATTATATTTATAATTATAAGCTTGTCAATTTATCTATTTTATCGCATATTGTCATGGATAATAGTGTATAGTGCAAAGAAACATTCGTATCCAGTTGATGCAGTTCATGGGGTTCAATTGATTATTCGAATAATTGCAATTTTCTTCTTTATTATTACATTACTATATTCAATTGAAATTCCTGATGAATTCTTAGTGTCAATTTCATCTGTTGGTGGATTATTGATAGGTTTTGCCTCTACTGAAATTATGAGTCAAGTAATCTCTGGGATATATTTAATTTCAACTCAGCTTTTTGGAGTGAACGATTTAATCAAAATTGGAGATATTGAAGGAATAGTTATTGAAATTGGAGTAAATTATACTATTATTCAGAAAATAGATAAATCAATCGTTAAAATTCCAAATAAAAAAATATTGGATAGTAAATTAAAAAACTACACTATCAAAATGACTGATGAATTGAAAAAGCATAATATTAAAGATAAAGAATTAGATGATATTAAAATTTTAAAAGGCCAAGAAAAAAGTAAATTAAAATCATTTT
>CAYPTZ010000384.1:0-877 GCA_964413395.1 uncultured archaeon
GATCTATTACCTAATATTCCTGCAAATTCATTATTAATTGCTGTTTCGCAATCTGGTGAAACTGCAGACACTATTGAAGCAGTTCGGTATGCCAGGGAAAAATTTGGAACAAAAATATGTTCTATAGTTAACGTAGTTGGATCTTCATTAACTAGGTATTCAGATCATGTAATTATTACAACTGCAGGACCAGAAATTGCAGTTGCTTCTCAAAAAGCTTTTTGTACGCAAATAACTGCATTAACTAAAGTGGCCTTTAAAATTGGTGAATTAACTAATACCATTACTAAAGATGAAGCAAAAAAATATGATGAAGCTTTACTTGAAACTGCAAATGTCTGTTCCTTAATATTACAAAATGAATTGAAAATTTTTGAAATTGCAAAAGAAATAGCATACAAATCAAATTTATATTTTTTAGCTCGAGGAATATCAGTGGCAGCTGCAAATGAGGGTGCATTAAAGCTCAAGGAGATTGCTTATATACATACTGAATCATATGCAGCAGGTGAATCAAAACATGGACCAATTGCATTAATAGAAGAAGGATTCCCGTGTATATTTATTGCACCTCCAGATAGTACTTATAATAGAATTATAGGAAACATCATGGAAATGAAAAGTCGTGGTGCAACGATAATATCTGTAGTTGCAGAATTTGATAAGAAAGTCACAGAAATTTCTCATTTTACTATTCGAGTACCTTTGAAAAATGATAAATATTCAATTGAAACTTCGATAATCCCTTTTACATTACCCCTACAAATTCTTGCTTATTTTGTATCGGACTATAAAGGATTTGATCCAGATAAACCAAAGAATTTAGCAAAAAGTGTAACAGTCAAATAGATATTTTTACTTAATCTTCTTTTTTTTT
>CAYPTZ010000384.1:887-4303 GCA_964413395.1 uncultured archaeon
GCATCCGGTCAGCAACGGGTGCTCTTTTTTTTTTAAATATTGACACCTAAGAGGGAATTTAGAAACCATACAAAATAAAATAATACTCCTGAAATAAATAATCGATTAATTAAATCACTAGTTCTGATATTTTTATTTACTCTTAAGAAAAAACCCCAAAAAATATTGAATACTCCCAATAATATCAGTAACCATATTAAATACCTCACATATGATTTTGATTCATAAAAAATATTTGAAATAAAGGTATTAACCCAATCAACATACCCATTATGAATTTCATTAATAAATAATTTGAACACATAGATTTTTTTAAAATTAATATAAAAATCTCGAGATAAGTGTTTTAATCCTCATAGTATAGAGAACTTTTTTTACTGTTTTAGATTTATTTGATTATGATAATTGAATATAAACCTCAAGAAATTGAATCCAAATGGCAGAAAAGATGGGAAGAAAATAAAATTTTTGAGGTAGAAATAGATGAAGCAAAAAAAAAATATTATGTATTAGAAATGTATCCGTATCCAAGCGGAAAAATGCATATGGGACATTTGCGAAATTATACAATTGGAGATTCATTAACTAGGTTCAAACGAATGAATAATTTTAATGTTCTTTATCCAATGGGCTATGATTCATTTGGTTTACCTGCAGAAATTGCTGCAATCAAACAAGGAACGCATCCAGAGACAACTACTATAAATAATATAACAAATTTTCAAATTCAACAAAAATCAATTGGTTATAGTTATGATTGGAGAAGAGAGGTTTCTTCGATTGAAAAAAATTATTACCGCTGGAACCAATGGATGTTTATCAAAATGTTTGAAAAAGGATTAGCATATCGAAACGAATCATTAGTTAATTGGTGCACAGGATGTAATTCAGTACTAGCCAATGAGCAAGTAATTAATGGTCAATGTTGGCGTTGTAAATCAGAAGTCATTCCTAAATTCTTATCCCAATGGTTCTTTAAAATTCGAGACTATGCAGAAGAGTTATTAGAAGGTTTAGAAAACATTGATTGGCCTGAAAAAGTCAAAGTCATGCAACGAAATTGGATAGGTAGAAGTGAAGGAGTAGTTGCAGATTTTAAAGTTGAAGGAGAAAAACAAACATTAAGTGTATTCACTACTCGAGTTGATACAATATATGGAGTTACTTTTATGACCATGGCTGCCGAACATCCATGGTGTAAAGAATGGACTCAAGGTACTGAATATGAAGACGAGTATATTAAATTCTACGAAGAAGTAATGCAAGAAGATAAATACAAGCGAATGGCAGAAGATACAGAAAAAAAAGGTGTGTTTTTAGGAAAATATGCGATTAATCCTTTAAATGGAGATAAAATTCCTATTTATGCAGGAAATTTCGTTATATATGGCTATGGAGCGGGAGCAGTGATGGCAGTTCCTGCTCATGATCAAAGGGATTTTGATTTTGCAAAGAAATATCGCATACCTATTAAAGTAGTTATTCAACCATTTGATGGTTTTAAATTAAGTGGAGATAAAATTTCGCGTGCTTTTATTGAAGATGGTATTCTCTCAGAGTCTGATGAATTTTCAGGAGTTGAAAATCGTGAGGCGATAAAGAGAATTTCCTTAAAATTAAAGGAAATCCAAAAAGGAGGACCTACGATAAATTACAAAATCAGAGACTGGTTAATATCAAGGCAAAGATATTGGGGAACACCGATCCCAATGATATATTGTGATGATTGTGGAATAATTCCAGTTCCATTTAAAGAGCTCCCAGTTGAACTTCCAAAAGATGTAGTTTTTGGAAAACCAGGTAATCCATTAGAGTATAGTAAAACATTCATGAATGTTTCTTGCCCTAAATGTGCAAAGAAAGCAAGAAGAGAAACAGACACAATGGATACTTTTGTTGATTCTTCATGGTACTTCATGAAATATATGAGTCCAAAATTAGGAGAAGTACCATTTGAAAATAAAGATGTGAAATATTGGGGACCAGTAGACCAATATATAGGTGGAATTGAGCATGCGATATTACATTTATTGTATGCAAGATTTTTCACAAAGGTCTCGCGTGATTTAGGATTACATTCAATCGATGAACCATTTAAAGCGCTATTTACTCAAGGTATGGTTAATATGCATCATCCTTTTTGTGAGAAATGCAATAAATTTCTACCTAAAGCTTATGATAAAGATGAGAAATGGGTGGGAGAATATGATCCAGAAAAGAAGACATGCAATACTTGTGGAAATGAATATTCTCTAAAATCTACAGCTATGTCAAAAAGTTTAGGAAATGTAGTATCTCCACATGTTATTGTTGAAAAATATGGCGCAGACACTGCAAGATTTTTCATTATGCATTCAGCAAATCCAGCTAAAGAAATAGATTGGTCAGATAAAGGATGCAGTGCAGATAATCACTCATTATTAAAATTATGGAATTTAATAAATGAAAATCCATCGAATATCAGAACCTCTGAAGATATTTATGATTCATATATTCAATTTCGATTAAATAAAATGATTAAAAATGTAACTGAAAACTATGAAAAAATGTTAATTCGAGATGCATTAAATGAAATCATTGGATTTGCAGATTTATTAAAGCGATATTCAGAAATGGGACCAAATGGAAAATTATTCAAAAGCAGTCAAGAGAAATTAATTCTTATGCTCGCTCCTATTGTACCTCACATGTGTGAAGAATTATGGGAATCAAAAGGTAAAAAAGATTTTGTGTCCTTAGCAAAATGGCCAAAATATAACAAAAAATTGATAAATGAATCAATTGAACTTCAATGGCAATCCTATGATAATATAATTGAAGATGTAAAAAATATCAAAAAATTAATTAAAAATGAAAACCCTGCAGAAATTCAAGTAATAATTGCTGATGAGTGGAAAAATAGTTTTCTCAATCAAACTCTAAAATTGATAAAAGAAGGAAAGAATTTTGGAGATTTAATGAAAAATGCTATGAGCAATCCTGATTGGAAACGATATGGAAAAATCATTAAAGGATATTTATCAAGAATTTCAAAAAATCCAGGAAAATTCAGTATCCCTTTTGAAACTCAATTGCAAGAATATGAGTTCTTCACAAAAAATAAAGAATTATTGTATAAAGATATTGGATCAAAGATTAAGATATTGAAGGAAACAGAATTAGACAATAAAAAGAAAGACCAAGCGTTACCTGGTAAACCTGCATTAATGATTATTTAATTTTTTTTTTTTTTATTAATAGTTCTATCCAGTTATTTCAACAACTTCTTGACCTCTTAACTTATAATTCCCATCAATATATAGCAGTATCCCATGACCTTGATGCTTATAAACTAACGAAACGGGGTAATGAGTGGCGTTTTTTATTAGCGATTTTCTTACGCAGACATCATGCGATTGATTACAAATACTACAATT
>CAYPTZ010000385.1:0-4293 GCA_964413395.1 uncultured archaeon
TGGAATTGTAGATCGAATGATTTTAATTATGGATGAGTGGATTGAAAGTTGGGGAATTTGGGCGATTATCGTCGGAAGGGCTGTACCTTTAATCATGTTCGACCCCGTGTCATATGCTGCAGGATTATCCAACATTAAACCAAAACAATATTATGTAGCAACATTTATTGGTTCTATCCCAAGAGCAATATTTTATGCTTTTTTAGGTCATCAAATGCTTGATGGAAGACCAAGTTCTGATATTATTAATATGTCTCCAGAAGAATTTGATAGCGTTGCTCATCAATTTAATCTTATCTTCTTTTTAATATTTGGAATATTGGTTATGATGTTGATTTTAGCAAATATTCTTTCCCATACAAAGGAAAAGAAAAAAAAAAATACTCTTAATCAGAATTAATTGTTTATTTTTTTTTCTACTTTTTCTTTTTTATCGAATCATAATATTTCATTGTTCTACTGATTGATTCATCAAAATTAACTTGAAGCTGGTATCCTATTTCTTTCTGCATTCGATCATCTGTAAATGCAATATCATTTCGAGGAATATTAATCGAATAAAATGATACTGGTGGAGATAATCGTGTTATTCTTAATAATTTATATAAACCAACCATAACACATGCTAAAGGGAATATTAGCCAATAAGGAAGGCTCAAACGCATTGGCTTTGTCCCTCCCGCATTTGCCCATTTCTTTACCCATTGTTTCCAAGTCATATTTCCGTCTAATATGGTGTAGGCACCTGAAATGCGGTCTGAATCAACTAATTGTTTGATTCCGTAACAAAGATTTTCAATATAAGAATAACTGATTAATTTCTTTCCCTTTTTCATCAGAGGTAATTTTCCAGAAATAAGGTAGGGGTAATTCCTTGTAAAAGAATTTCGATCATAAGGGCCGTAGACTAAAAATCCAGGACGAATTATAGCATAATCTGAGGCTTGATTTTTTTTTGCCCAATTCTCGACTAAACCTTCACAAATGATTTTGGATTCTGCATAAGGAAATTTATATTTTTTAGTTGGTGTCATTTCATTACCAAATTTATGACCTCCTAAACCATGAACAGTTAATGAACTTAGATAAATAAATCTCGAAATTTTATATTTGGATGCAATTTCCAATAAATTTTGAGTCCCTTTAACATTTGTTTGCATGAAACTTTCTCGAGGTCCCCAGTCTGAAGCTTTCCCTGCTAAATGTATGATGATGTCCATATTTTTAACAGATTGCTCAATTGAATTTATATCAGTTAGATCTGCTTCAACAAATTCAAATTGTTTTTTTTCTGAAATATATTGGTAGTCAGATAAAAAATATATTGGACTGTTAGGTCTCACCATTGCAAAAACTTCATATTTTGAATCCTGACTTAATAAAATAGTCAAATTTGTGCCAAAAAAACCATTGGCACCGGTTATCAATATTTTTTTCTTTCTTTCTTCACTCATTTATACCATTCCTAGAAATCTTAATCCTGAAAAAAGGTCATTTAACACACCAATTATAAAATGTATTCCAAATACATAATACCATGAATCGGTTTTTTCTGCGATAATCCCAAATATTATTCCCCCAACAAAAGCTGCCAATATTTCTGAAAATGGTTTAGTAACATGTAGTAATGTTGTTATAATTGTTACTAGTAAAATACTTTTCCAATATTGCCATTTCTTACTTAATCCCAATTGCAATACTCCTCTAAAAAAAAATTCGTAGGGTATATAATAAAATATTACATAAAGAATTTCATAAACTATGAATAAGGTCCATGAATCTAATACATCTTTATTAAGAGGATATGTTTTAATTAGTTCTGGATCATCAGATAGGAAATATAAAATTGGAGAAATGAGTAAGAATCCCCCTAATATTAGCAAACCTAATTTACTATTTCCTGGTTTTGTGCCAAAATCTGTAGTATCTTTCTTCCATTTGTTTTTAAGAACATAAAGAGGTATGATAAACAATGAAATTGTTGTAAATATAAATCCTAGTAAAACATTCCATAATGCTCGCGAATAAGGCTCACTTGAACTTGAACGATTTATTAAATAGATTATATAACCTATGAAATCCATTCCCGATATTGCAAATATAATGCATACAGGAATAGCTAAAAGTAATATTTTTTTTGTCGAAATTTCTTCTAAATTTTCAATATTTAATTTACCATTTTCCATTTATATCCATCCTTGTTCTTTAATCCATTTGCCTTCTCTCGCAATTGTTGAAATTATTGTTTGTTTTGGTGTCCAATTGAGTATCTTCTTTGCCTTTTCAGCACTGGCAACTTGACTGATAGCTGTAGATTGGACTATTTTTGCCTTATTTAAAAATGGTGCTGATTTTTTGAGGAGTTTAAAAATTGTCTCTAAAAAGAAAACCGCTAATTTGTATATCGGAATTGGAATAGGGATACTTAGTAAGTTACCATATTTTTTTCCAAAGGTTGTCATGGCAACAATTTCATGAAGATCATCCCAAGCAATAGTTCCATTACATGCAAAATAAAACGTTTCCCCTATTGCTTTTTCGTTTGTTGCACATTTATATATTCCTTCAATTAAATCATCAACATCAACTATACTAAATTGGCGTTTATGGCCTTTAGGAAATACTTTAACTCCTGATTGAACTGTTTTAAATAAATCTAATGAAACTCGATCTCCCGCTCCAAAAACAGCAGTAGGCCGGACAATTGATATTGGTAAATCCTCTAGGCAATTATTTGCATGACATTCCATTTTATACTTTGAAATTCCATAATAGTCATTTAAAAGAGGTATTGCAGGTCTATCTTCGGTCACGGGATCTTCTACTGTTCCTGGTCCTGCTGCTGCTTGTGAAGATACTATAATTAAACGTTTCAGATCTGGATTTACCTCAATACAAGCTTGAATTATATTTTTTGTACCTATCACGTTAATTCTATCAAAATCCTCTTGATTATAGCCACGAATAACACCAGCTAAATGGAATACAAAATCAACATCTTTTAAATTTATTCGGAGAGAATCCATTTTCAATACATTTCCTTCAACAATTTTTACATTTTTTAGTGAAGGATATAAAATTTTTAATAATTCATGGTCAGTTCCTTTGAGAATGTAGGCAATAGTTTCTATTCCCTTTTCTGCAAGGAATTTAGTCAAATGGCTTCCTACAAATCCATTTGCACCTGTAATTAATGCTTTCATTTTATTTTCCTGAATTTTTTATTAGAAAAAAATTAGATTCTTCTGAAATTTAAAGAATTTCTTGGAGGCGCACGTTCATATTTTATTTTTGGGTATCCTAAGGTCAATATTCCCCATACCTTCCTTTTCTTTGGAATTTTTAACCATTTATTCAACCCCGAAGTTCTTAACATAGTTTCTTGTGCCATTCCAATCCAGCATGAACCTATTCCCAAAGATTGGGCTGCTAACATTGCATAAGTCAAGGATATTCCTGCATCATTTCCTGCCATATTTCCATAATTTGGTGAATGAAGTACAACAATACATGGTGCATTAAAGAAAATGGGATCTTCATTATTTTTATCTTTATCTATCATCATTTTCATTTCATAAGCAATAGATGGATCTTGAACTTGTTTTCCTAATTCACCAAACCTTACAAAGAATTGAACTAAGGAATTTCGGATTAGTCGATATGATAATTTTATAATTTTAATTATTTTTTTTGAAAACTCTGTGATTTTTTTTTTGTCAGTTATTACTACAAATTCCCAGCTTTGTTTATTACTGGCACTTGGGGCATATCTCATGGAATCAAGAACTTTCATTAAATCTTCTTCTATTAGTGGTTTATTCTTATATTGTCGAATTGATCTACGACTTCGCAGAAGTTCGAGGATATTTTCATATGGAACTTCTTGTGGATTTGAAATTAATTTTCCATTAATGCATTTTTCAGCATTAGAATAATTTATTGCTTGAGTAGGACAAATTGCCAGACAATGTCCGCATTTAATACAATTTTTTAATGGATCTTCGAAAATTACAGTATTTCCATTCTCTTTATTTATTTTTTCTAGAAATAATGTAGAGGGGCAATCTTTTACGCATTTTCCACACTTGATGCATTTGTCTTGATTGATTCCTATAATTTGTATTTTTTCTGTGTTTTCCATGTAATGATATTACTAATTTTGTAAAAATTTAAAAGATTTTTATTCATTTTTGATTTTTTATGATTTTAGATTGTTTATTCAAGATTATTATTTTATTATGAATTATTTTATTCTAAAAACAACTAATCTATCATATTTAAAGTTATCCAATA
>CAYPTZ010000386.1:0-1072 GCA_964413395.1 uncultured archaeon
TATTCAAGTTCCTGGTCAATTGGTTCTTGTTGCCATTCGGGGGAGATAATATCTCGAATCTCTATAGAAATAATGATTGAAAGAACATTATTAGATGTATCATTTACAGAGATATTAAGCCAGTATATGCCTACTTGTAAAGCTGTGTTGTTAGTGAGATACCCATTGACATCAATATGAAAACTTTGAGTATAATTTAGCCAAAATTGATCAATTGCGACATTATCCGTCGCATTCAGATTATATGAAAGATTTTCGCCATATCCTAATATTTGATTGATAGGTTCTTGAATCCACAATGGAGAAGATAAATCACTTACGTTAATTTGGATTATTTGTGTTAAAAGATTATTTGATGTATCATTGACAGAAATATCAAGCCAATAAACGCCAATATCAAGGAAACTTGAATTTGTAATCACACCATTACCATCAATTTGGAAAAAAGTTGTATCGTTCAACCAATATTGATCTATTGCAACATAGTCAGTAGCATTAGCTTCATAGTAGAAAGAATCTCCAAAATCAATCATTTGATCGGTTGGAACTATAATCCAAGATGGTGGTAGAGGGTCACCACAAAAGATTCCAATTACTATTGAAAGAATATTATTAGAAGTATCATTGACAGAAATATTCAGCCAATAAGCACCTAAGAACAAAGAAGTGCTATTAGTGATTACTCCATTTGCATCTATCTGAAAATAAGTTGTATCATTTAGCCAATATTGATCAACTTCCAAATTGTCTGTAACATTGATATCATATACTAAAGAATCCCCAAAATCTAAAAATTGATTGATTGGTTCTTCTCCTTGTGCCCATTCAGGAATTGAGAGATCTTCAACTAAAATTTGAATAATTGAAGATAAAATATTACCAGATCTGTCATTCACTGAAATATTTAGCCAATACACACCGATATCAAGGAAACTTGAGTTTGTTAGCACTCCATTTGCATCTATTTGGAAATAAGTTGTATCATTCAACCAATATTGATCAATCAGAGCATTATCAGTGGCATTAAGATCATAATTGAAATCTAATCCATATTCATATTGCTGATCAATTG
>CAYPTZ010000386.1:1172-4264 GCA_964413395.1 uncultured archaeon
ACCAATACACACCGACATCAAGGAAACTTGAGTTTGTTAGCACTCCATTTGCATCAATTTGGAAATATGTTGTATCATTCAACCAATATTGATCAATCAGAGCATTATCTGTGGCATTAAGATCATAATTGAAATCTAATCCATATTCATATTGCTGATCAATTGGTTCCTGTTCCCATATTGGAAAGACATCATCATAAATAGTAATACAAATTATTTTTGAGAGAATATTGTTAGAAGTATCATTCACTGAAATATTTAACCAATACACACCGACATCAAGGAAACTTGAGTTTGTTAGCACTCCATTTGCATCTATTTGGAAATATGTTGTATCATTCAACCAATATTGATCTATTGCAATATTATCTGTAGCAATCGAATTATATAATAACGATTCTGTATATAATAAGGTAATATCATACGGGTATTTCGTCCATTCAGGATATTGATAATCAATTATTGTAGGAAAGAGTATTAAAGGATAATTATCATTATTTGTATCAAAACTAATGATGTAGCTAGTATCACCAATATTATCACCATTGCCATCATTACCTGTGTAATTATCCCAATAATTTCCTCTTTGAATATAGGACCAATAATTGTGTAATGGTCCATTTCCTGAAACATGTTCAGAATTATCCTGAAAAATATTTAAATAAAATAAATTATCATTAGAACCGAATAACCGAATTCCACTTTCCACATTTTTTGAACAATTATTTTGAATTATGGAATTATTATTTGATTCATAAAGACGAATTCCATGATCTGTATTGTTAGTGAAATTATTTTTATAGAGAACATTAAAATCAGACCAATAAAGAGTTAATCCAGAGAAATCTTGGTTAGTACAAGTATTATTTGTAAGGGAATTATAATTTGACCAATCTAAGCTCATTTCACCCGTATTATTCATGATGCTATTATTATGTGAAGTATCTATTAATTGACTTCCAAAATTATTTTGAATGTCATTATTATTTGAATCTTGAAGATAAATCCCAAAATCAATTTCTTCTGAACAATTGTTATTAATGATTTTATTAAAATTGGAATAATAGAGTTCAATTCCTATAGAGTGCCATTCCCAAATATCAATGGAACATATATTTTGAGAGATGTTATTAAGTTCTGAAGATGTTAACGATATAGCAGGTCCTGAAATATTCAATAATTTATTCTTAAAAATTGAATTATTCTGGGAATATAATAATTTAATACCAGAATCCTCACTATTCGAACAATTATTACCTGATAAAATGCTGTTTAGAGAATTATTTAGATAAATTCCATAAGAATTGTTTGATAGATTGTTATTTATTATTGAAACATTTTCAACATTATATCCTAATATTGCATAATCAGTATTGCTAATTTCTAGAGATTGAAGAAGAATGTTACTCGAATTAAGAAAAATTAATTGACCGATATCTTCTTCATTATTTAAGGTAATATCTTGTTGATTTTCGAAATATCGGATCATTTCCCCATTAAGTAAATTTGTTATTCCAATATCATTATTAATGCAATTTTCGTCAATAAAAAATCCTGAATTTTCTAAGGAATTATCAATAAAGGTGTTATTTGAAGAATCTTGGAGGAAAAATCCTGAATTTTCAAAGGAATTATCATTAAAGGTGTTATTTGAAGAATCTTGGAGGAAAAATCCTTTTAAATTCAAACTACAATTATTTTGACTGAATAAATTATTTGTCGAACCAAGGAGTCGAATTCCTTCGTCATTTTCTGTGAAATTATTCCCAATAACAACATTATCAGTAACTTCTTCAAAAAGAACACCAATCATATTTGATATCAAAGTATTGTTGAATAAAGTGTTATTATTTGAGTTTGGTCTAAAATAAATCGCATATCCATTATCTATTAAATAATTTTCTTTACAAGTAATATTATTACTGGAGAAACCCACATAAATCCCAATAATACTATCAGATACATTATTTCCTTTTATAGTTGAATGGGAAGAACTATATATTGAAATTCCATTCCCTATAAGGTCGTTCTCTAAAATACTATTATTCTGAGAGGATTCTAGCAGTATACCATCATCAGTGCTCATACTAATATTATTTCCTTTAATATTAACTCCTTCTGAGTTTTTAACTTCTATCCCTCTATAATTTTCTGTGCAATTATTTATAGTAATATTAGTGAAATCTCCTTCATTAAGGGAAATACCAATCCATATATTTTTAAAAAAAATATTGTCAATTATTAAATTTTGAGCACTATATGTTGAAAATATCCCCATACTATTTTGAGAACAAAAATTCTCTGAAATATTATTATAGTCAGAATAATAGGTTATTTGAATACCATTTCTGTAATTTAAATTGCAAATATTCTTAGAAATAGTGTTATTTATAGAATATTGCATATGGATTCCATATTCATTTTCAGAGCAATTATTTCTAGAAATAGTGTTATTATGAGAAACTTCCAATCGGATTCCATATTCATTTTCAGAGCAATTATTATCTTCTACAGTACTATTTAGTGCAAAATATAAAGTAATTCCGTTATAATTTGAAACAAAATTATTATTTGTTATATTTATATTGGACGTATGATCAAGATATATCCCATCATAATTAGAACTCCCATTTTCGATAGTGCAATTTTGAATTACTAAAAATTTATCTGTATTTTGTATTTCTATTCCTATTTGAGAAGAAGCATCAATAATTAGGTTTTCAATAATATATGGATCACCAAAAGATCCATCACCTTTAGTGCAAAAAGCAGATAATTCAGAATTACCATTAATTGAAATAGGTAAATCAGCGCTGATATTTGGATAAATATCTTTATTGACAAGATTAATATCATCTTTACCATCTTTGAGATATAATGGTAAGGAAAATATAATTAACAGAAATAGAAATGATATAATATGTGTTTTTCTCATATTTTCTTCAACAAAAAGAGATAAGTTTATTTTGGTAATAAGAACGATTGGACAATGAATTGTAGAAGACCACATAAATGTATCTATAATTACAATTTAGATTTATCTCTTATCATATCTAAATAAGATTAAAATGATAATAAATGTCTAAAAATTG
>CAYPTZ010000387.1:0-4263 GCA_964413395.1 uncultured archaeon
TATGTAAATTATAAGACTAAAGATGACTTTGAAAAATCATGTTTTTTTTTTACAAAATTATTTTCTATTTATTTATGATAAATATTATATCAAATTTCCATTTAGTGCCAATATTTTTTATTTTCATGGTAAAAAAATCATTATTAGTAATATTGATGAATTAAGGAAGGTGTTATTTGCAGAATATTATGAATATTTAGCCGAAATTAACTGAAAAAATCAAATATCATATTAAAAAAATTTTTATCATGTGAAATTTTATAACTATAGTACTAAGAAGTTAAAGGTTAAATTATGATATGGATTGTTATTAGTATAATCGGTTTTTTTACCACATTCGGTAGCTTGATTTATACACTAATTCAGAAAAAAAAATACAACTCTCCTTTTCTAAATAAATATCCTATCGGACACCCAATGTCTCCAATTCCAGATATGAAGATTGTATATAAACATGCAAAAAAAATCTATAAACCAGGTGTAATGGAGATTGCTGGAATTGATCTTAATACTGATGCACAACTTAGCTTATTAAGTGAACTCAATCAATATCGAGAAGATATGCCCATCTGGAAAAAAAAATCTAATGATTTACGTTTTAGATTTAATAACTACTTTTTTACAGGACATGATGCTATTTTACTACACTCTCTTTTAAGACATTTTAAACCTAAAAAAATAATTGAAATTGGTTCGGGTTTTTCATCTGCAATGATGCTTGACACTTTAGAGGTTTTTCCTGAAATTGGAACACAATTAACTTTTATAGAACCATTTCCCAAAAGACTTAAAACTTTGATGAAAGCAGATGATAAAAATAGATGTATAGTTATTGAAAACTTTCTGCAGGATATTGACAAGTCTTTTTTTACCAAGCTAGATAGAAATGATATAATTTTTGTAGATACTTCTCATCAAATGAAAGTGGGCAGTGAAGTTCTCTATCTTTTTTTTGAAATCATGCCGATATTGAAGCCTGACGTTATGATTCATTTTCATGATATCTTCTGGCCATTTGAATATCCTAAAGAATGGGTCGAAATGGGTCGTTCTTGGAATGAATCTTATGGTCTTCATGCCTTTCTAGAATTTAATGATAGCTTTGAAATTCTCTATTTTAACTCTTATATGGGCAATGTTCATAAAAGAGAAGTCAATGAATCAAAACTCTTTTGTGATCTTAAAATATCAGACGAAGATGGCCCTGGTGGTAATTTTGATGCAGGTGGTAGTTTATGGCTAAGAAAGATAAAGTAAAATTATTAGATTTAGTTCAATATTCTAAAAAAAAACATTATTGAGTATATACTTTTATCATCTGAATAATTTCATCCCATTGTTCACAGTTTTCAAATAAAAATGATTCAGGATATGTGAGAAATTCATCAAAATCTAATTCTGAAAATGCGTTTGGATAATTTTCAATTTGTAAAAGCTGCCTATTTGCCATTATTCTAAATTTTAATTTCTGTTTTAACTTCAGGTTATCATTGATATTGATAGAATGGCTTTTGAATAAATTTTTTACCTCTTTATCTGATTCAGCATTATCTTGCCAAAATTCCCAATCTAGACATACATTTCTCGAAAATTCCATCCATTTTGAATTAATATTTGGATAAAGTGAACCCATACTCCGAGCATCTTTATAATCCCATAAACTCCAAGAAATATTATATTTTTCTAAAATGGCAATGGAATTTCTTATAATATTTTCATGCAGCTCTATATTAGAGGCTTTCAAAGACACTCCAGTTTCTCCACACCAAATTGGTCTTTTTAATTTTGTTAGTAAGTAATCAAGTGTAATATTTTCGAAGAAATCATCTTCAATTTTTTTTTGTATATTGCCTGATTTAAATTTATTTTCATTAAAAAATGCATAATGATGAAAAGAATAAGCAATATTAGGTTCATCTGTCGGTTTAAAACAAGTAAAATCTCGCGCATAAAAATCGCCTTCGATAAATATAATGTGATTCTTATCAATTGCTCTGATTTTTTGAATAATTGTAGTAAAAAAATCATCCACAGGTTTACCATTATAATGATACAAACATGGTTCATTAATTATATCGTATGCTGCAATCCATGAATTATCCTTATATTTTTCAGCAATATATTCCCATAGAGCAATAGTTCGATTACGAAAATCAGCATACTCCCAAAATAGAGATTCTCCAATGGCGTTATCGGAATGCCAGTCAGGATTTTGACCTCCAGGTGCAGAATGTAAATCTAATATTGCATAAATTTCAAATTTTTCGCATAAAGCTAAAATAGGATCCAATAATTCAAAGCCCTGCTCATTAAAATTATAGGGATTTTGATCATCTTCAAAAATGTGGTAATTGAAAGACAACCTGATGGCATTTATTCCAATTTTTCTAAAAAATTCAAAATCGTTTTCATTTAGATAGCAATGATGAAATTTCTCCCAGAAAATTTTGGAGTTTTTCACTCCATAGGCAGTTAATATTGCTTGCCTTATTTGAGATTCTGAACCAGGTAACCCTATTAAGAAATGTTCAATGTTTAGTAAATTGGGGATTCCAAAACCACGAAAAATAATTTTCTTATCATTCTTTACAAAATCCATCCCTTTTGTTTGTATAAATTCTCTGTTCATCTAAATTCATCCTTATCATTTATTTTAAACAAAAAAATAATCTAATTCCTTCATTATAAAACTAAAAAAATAGTCAAGATATACTATAAATTAAGATTTATTATTATTAAAAGGTGGTATAATATATCATGAAATAACAAATTCAAAATTATAAGATGTAATAAATTTCTAACAAAGAAATTTTGTCATATTTTCTTTATACTTTTGGAATTGTTCTTTTCCATATTGGGTAATTTGTAAAATTGTATATGGTTTCTTCCCAATAAATTGCTTTTCAATTGAAATATACCCTTTTTCTTTTAATTTTATGGCATGTGCAGAGAGATTACCCCATGTTAACGGAAGAATATTTTTAAGATATATTAAATCTACGCATTCTGTATAATATAATTGGGCGATAATTTGCAATCGATTTGGTTCATGGAGAAATTTATTGATATTAAGCAAGCTTCTTTTTGGTAAATCTTCTTTATTATCTTGCTTTTTTTCTTTAATTTTTTTCTTCATTAAATTCACATTTATCTTGTCTCAATCTCAGTAACAATGGATTTTGTTTTAAAAATTGATATAATCTAACTGAACCTAAAATAAATAATATGAGAGATTCTGTCCAAGCATATAAAATGGTATGATCTCTATAATATGGCACGGGGATAAGTATAAACGCAATAGCTAAAATAAAACTAATAATACCAAATCCCAAATATGCTTTTTTTTCTGAAAAAAGAAAAACAAAAATAGTCTTTGCCATTAGTGCACCACCCATAATAATAGGGAGATATTTGATTATGTTCTCAATACTCCAACCACTAAGAAAAATTGATAATAAATATAATGAATTACAGAATAATGCAATGAATAGTAAGATGATATGAAATTTCCTAATATTATCTTGATGATTTTCGCTAAATTTAACATATCCCAGCCTAGGATATATATATTTCACCTTTATTATCTCTAATAAGTTTGGTTTCTTAAAAAGAAGGATAAAGAAGAATATTTCAATAACTATTGAGATCAAATTAGACAAGAAAAAGATAAATCCAATAAAACAAAACAAAATACTCAAAAATAATTCATTTGTCCCATCGATTAGTGTACTATAAAATGTTTTTTTTTGAATTTGAGTAAAATTTGGCAGTTTATTCATTGAAATCACCATAATATGAACCGAAACAATTTTGTAATTAACATATAAAAGAGTCTATTGATAAGAGCAAAGATAGGTATGTATCTTTAATGATTCTTCACTTATTGTTTATCCTTATTTGAGTATCAATGCATTATGAAAAAAAAAGCATATGAAAAAAAAAAAAAATTTTTATTTGTTGATTATTCCAAAATATGTAATTTGTGTGATTTACATGCTTTAGTTTTTTCAATCGAGAATATTTTTAATTGGATCTTGCCATATATTAATTTTTTTGTTTCTCTCTTCTATATTCAGTCCAATAATATCTCAGACTACTTGATGTTGATACACTTAGCATTAAAAATGCGAAGGAAGACAACTTACCTAATTCTGCAAAAATTGCTAAAATTGCAGCAATGCAACTAAAAAATACTGCAATTGTGCTCATTATGGCACTAAATTTCAATTTAGATATCTTTTCCATTTTTTTTTCACCTTTTTC
>CAYPTZ010000388.1:0-4259 GCA_964413395.1 uncultured archaeon
CATTTAACTTTTACTTGATATGAGGATATTATTAATAATACAAATAAAATAACAGAAGGTATTCTTTCTTTTCTCATATTTTTCACTTTAGTACAATAAAGAATTACATTAAAAAAATTGAAGAACTATTGATAAAATTTAGTTAAGTTCTACGTTTGTTTATGATTGCAATGATAGTGATGCAAAAAGTCATAGCAAAGAATCCAATACTAAATCCTGAAATTCCATCACCTGTTTCATCTTCAGTTACATTTGTGGAAATTCTTATTTCCACTATTCCCCCAATATAATTACCTTTATCTAATCCTGGAATAATTACTTGATAAGGTCCCCGATTATATCCTAAATCTTCTCCATCTTGTTGTGACATTAGAATTGTTTGTTTCCCTTCATTGGAGAGTTCTTCTTGAGGATCATTAATCATGTATCCTGTGTATCCATCTTCGATGTGTGTTTTTGTAAATACTTTATTTTCCCCATATCCATCATAAGAAATAAAACTAATTTCATAATTTTTATTTTCTAATGATGAATGGTCTAATAAGCTAGCAATTGTAAAACCTGTGCATTCTCTTTCATCCCAACCAAATCCTGAATCATTATCAAAATATCCCCAAGTATATGTTGTATAATTCCCTACATTTGATGTTGTCCCATTAGCACTACTTATTGAGAGTTCCTCAATACCATCAATTATAATTTTAACCGTCCAAGGATCATCATAACTTATTGTGGTGATATTCTTAACTTTTTGATTGCCTGCTAAATTTTCTCCATATAAATAAAAATCACCATAATCTACTACATTAGAATCAGCAAGCCATTGACCATTCCAAATAATAATAATAATTGTTTGATTGTCTGTATCTGTATACTTAACATATTCATCATCTGCCAATAATAATTGAGTTATATTTACTTGTTTTGAATATCCATCTTTTGCAGTTACTGTAAAGTTGAGGACATCTGACCAACCTGCAATTTCCATTAAAAAGAGTGGGTCAAATCCAATTATTTCAAAGTAGGATCCATCTTTTTCAATGGTATAATTGACCATTGGGAAGGTTTGATTTTCATAAGATGTATAATTTACTATTTGCTCCATTGTAAATGTTTTATTAACTCCATTTCTTGAAAAGTTTATATTTACAACAGGAATGCTAGATGTTAATGAAGAAGAAATGTTATACCAACCAGAACTTGCTTTTGGTTCTGAGTATTGAATTGCAGGTTTTTTGTTTAAATTTGTTGTTGATCCTGCGTAAGCAGTTATATTTAGCATAGAGAGCAACAATATCGACAAAAATATTCCTTTTTTATTGATTGCCATTTTTTTTACCTTATATTACTTAGCTCAAAATTTCGTTATGTATGTTAGTTCATAACGTAAATTCAATTAATTATAAATATATATTTAATTTAAATCTTACATAAAGAGTCTTCATAAATCATTATATTCTTTCAATACATTTAGAATAAGCTAAACTAAAACCAGTTTATTTCGATTCATAAAATTCATTTGCTCTTTGAACAAATAAGAATTTTCTATTTTATTCATAAAAAAAAAAGAGAACTTCAAGTTATTTTAATTCCATTTTATCATTATTAAAAAGATTTATTGTGTATTTTAATAATCTAAATTTCGATAGGATCTAATTTACCTTCAATAAATCTCAAAATTGCATCATTTACTGAGATATTTGCGTTTGTCGCTAAAATTTTAAAAATCTTAATATTTTGGTTACTTAATGCATTTGTTGCATTAAATCCCAGTTTTTCCCCAATTATTACATTAACTTTTTCTTTTATTAATTGTTCAGCTGCTAAGGGACCTGCTCCACCTAAAGCTTCACAACCTGGATTTTCTATTACTTTAACACTTTCAATATTCTTATTTTTTAAATCAACAATAGTGAAGAATTGAGTTCTCCCAAATCTACCATTAATAATTGATGATAATCCTTTAGAATCCATTGAAGGAATTCCAATTTTAATTCTATTATTTTCTGATTTATCCATTTTATTACCCTCTTTCATATTTCTAAATTTTTAATAGAGTAAAAAAAAAATGTTATTATTTTTTTGAATCAATTGATTTTTCTATTTCATTAATTTCATCATTAATTGAAGTTAAGAAATCTTCATATTGTTTTTTTTGTAATTTTAAATTTAACAAATAGTTTTCGATACTAAATTGATTTTGAAAATTATTTGGGATATTTGAAGGATTATAATTCAGTTCTCGTCCATTAAAACCTCTTCTCCCAAACCCATATCCTCTTCTAAATGGAAAATTGCAATAAAATCCCCTATTATTTGTTCCATAGGGTCCAGTTCCATCTCCACCAGGCATTTTTTTATCACTTCATTTTTTAAATTTTAGAAAAATATCTAATAATTATGAATAATTATTCATATATTAAGGTTATGCATAATTACCCAAAACATATTTAACTAATTCAAAATAAAGTAACATTGAATAAAATAACATATAGTTGAATTATTTCTATAAGATACAAATGATGTGAAAAATATAATGAAAATTACTATTATTTATGATAATCTAAAAAATCAAGATTCACCGCTATTAGAAAATGGATGGGGTTTTTCTGCTTATTTAGAATTAGAAAATCATAAGTTATTATTTGATGTTGGTTGGCATGGAGATTTATTTTTAAAAAATTGCAAAATATTAAAAATTCCTTTAGATCAAATAGATAAAATGTTTTTAACACATAGACATTGGGATCATGTTGGTGGTTTACCTTCGATCTTAAATAAAATCCATGATTGTCAAATATATTTTCCTTCTGATTACTCTGATTATCAGATTAATGAAATTAAGAGGTTTTCTGATAATTCCAAAATTTATAAAATCTCAGATTTCTATATTTTAAATGATTCAAATGAAAAATTAGCATCAACTGGTTCATTTAAAGGGTTAGGAAAATATAACTATATTCAAGAACATGCACTATTGATTAAATATAATCAAAATAATGACCTTATTATGATTGTAGGTTGCATGCATCCTGGATTACATTCATTCATTGAAGCATCGAAAAATTTTGGTAATGTAAAAATAATCGTAGGGGGATTTCATGACTTTAAAGATATCAATTATTTATCTAAAATTGGTATAAAATATTTACATATTGGACATTGCACAAAAGAAATTGAATTATTAAGTAATATAAAAGATATAATAACAAATACGATTAAAGTTGGTTATCAAATTACAATTGATCATCATATTTAATGTTCTTAATCAACCTGTATACATTCAACGATTTACATTCTGGACAATTGACTGAATTTTGGGTAGGAATAGGATGTATTTTTTCAATTTCATTATCGCTTAAATGAGTTAAATCAAAATTTTCCTCAAATTGTTTTTCCCATTCATATTTACAAGATAAACAACCATATCCTAAAAATAACCGTTTATAATCATAATTTCCCCCAAATAATTTGATTGCTTTTCCTTCAATTAAAGCACAAGTTATTTTTTTATGTGCTGATTCTAAAATTCTCGAAAAGGTTGATTGAGATATATTCATTTTTTTGGCTGAATCTATCTGATTTTGATTGAAATAATGTTTTAGCCTCAAAGATTCCATTTCATCCATAGTGAGTATTTCTTCTGACAAATCTGTAATTGGAATTCCGCGAGGTTTGAAATAACGAACTTTTGGTATCTTGCGGATAATTCTGTTGATTTTAGGTCTTCCCATCTTTTATCTAATCTTTAAGTATATTCTATTTATTTTTGATTATCTCAATGAATAGTAAAATGATACTTTAATTTTAAATTTGGTAAAAATAGGTATTTGATATGACTTTAAAAAAAAGAAATATTTAGTGACTACCACCACCACATGTTCCTTGATCAAGTGGTTTTAGTTGTTTATTCATAAAAGCCTCAAAATTTTCTTTTACACTACCATTTATACCTAGAAAAGGTTGAATACCTTCTTGAATAAAATATTGTAAGGGACGCATTCCAATTCCCCCTAAGATCATAAAATTTACATCAGCATCCTTGAGAATCTTTACTGGGACCATACATCCATTTTGTTGATGAGAGACATTGCCAACAGTTTTAACATTAATTACTTGTTTTGAGGGTTCATCATAGCTGAGAACAGTGAAAGAACTTGCATGACCAAAATGAGAACTCAGGGTTCCTTCCAATCCTTCTTCCAACACAGGAAATCCAAATTTTTTTTACCATTATCACATTATCATTTTTATTTTAT
>CAYPTZ010000389.1:0-890 GCA_964413395.1 uncultured archaeon
AACATTATTATTTCAAATATTTATTTTAATATCAAGATTTTTACTTTCAAAAAAAGTAATATTTTACTTCTAATTATTTTTAATGAGTTGCTAAAATAATTCGAACTGAATCTGAAACTTCAGATATATGATCACAAGCTTCTTCAATGTGCTTAGCTACACTTAATAATTGCATTATAATTCTCAGCGGAATATCTTCTCTGTTATATAGAAATCCATGTAAATCTCGGTAAATTTCGTCAACTTTTTCTTCAATTTCATCTATTTTATTGCATTTTTCTTTTGCTTGATTGATGTTTTCACTTAAAGAGACCATTAGATTTCTCAATTCATCTCCCATTTCTATAAAAACTGTAATTAAATTTTTAAATTTTGATATCATTTGATCATCAGGACGAGGTATATACCTAATTTTGCCCAATCTTACAGAAGCACCAACTTGGTTAGACATTACACTCGGAATTTTCATGACAACTCTAAAAAGATCATTCCGATAAATATTTACTGCTTGTGCAACAATATCAAGGTTTTTTCTTCTTAATTTACTTGCTTCTCTTTCATTATTCCGAATTTTCTGAATACTACTATGTAAATTTTCATTACCATTCAAATAATCAGTAATACAAACACCCAATTCTTTGAAAGTTTTACTAGCGAGTTTACTTTGAGCTTCCAAATTGGAGAAAACTATTTTTTCTATTTTATCCATAATATAACCTCTTGTTAAATTCTAAACTTAGAAAAGACTATTAATTTCTTGATTTGTTATACCTAAAAATATCTTGAAAAAATATAAAAAAAAATTAATCAAACAGATGGGAGGAGAGAGCCTAATACAATTTTTAATGCACTTGTAATTAAAGCTGCAATTAGCATTTAAGTCTCATATC
>CAYPTZ010000389.1:900-4242 GCA_964413395.1 uncultured archaeon
GAGAGCAAGATAACCCTCTAATAAAACAACAGAACAACTTTAATTATGAATGAGATTATAAATGAAGGTGCACTTGCAAAATCCTTTGAATTTGAAAACACAAATGGAATAACTACAACCATAACTAAAATTAATATTACTTCTAATAATATTCCATTGTGTTAAAATTATATAAAAATCATGAAGAAAAGAGAGAGAGAAAAAAAGTAGGATTAATTTTTCTTTTTCTTCTGTTTAGAATAAATTTGGTATATTATTACAAAAATAGAAAAATATAATCCAAATAATCCATTATTAATTGAAGAACCTTCATCTTGAGGAGCAGTTGTACTAGAACTACTTGGATCTTCAGTCGTTGAACTAGAGAAATTTACTGTAATCGATTGACAATTTGATATTTCAGATGTTCCATTCAAATTTAATGCAACAACTACATAATAATGTGTTCCTTCTTCTACATCATAAAAAGTACAGCTAGAATATGGAGCATAGCTATATAATATTCGAAATACATTCTCATTAATTGATGATATGAATGAATCTGACCAGTAAACATGATATTGCAAAGTTGTTGGAATGTCATTCCAATCTAAAGTAATTATACCATCAGTATCAGGATTGGGAAAAATTAGTTCGAGATATGGAGCTGCAGGTCCTTCCCATACAGTTTGAGGGCCTGCTTCATTTGGTGATTCAATAAATAATGGTTGTTCAGGAATAGTAGAATTATATTCAAATGCACCTATATCAATATTTAGACCTTGAGGCCGAGTAACATTCCATATATCGTTTAAGGGTGCACTTAATGTAGTTCCATTATCAATTGCAGGACTAGAAGCTTGTAAATCAAATCGATTAGATTTTATATCCACAAATTGAGGATCTGCTTCAATATAATTAGTTCCTCGTGTCTCACCTTCCCAGCCTCGAAATTCACTAATTAAATTATTTTCTACCGTAATATAAGGATTTGAGATATCAGCTAAAATATTCCATTGGCTATTATTTGATAATACAATATTATTTCTTATTATGATCGGTCCAGTAATATGTGTATCATAATGCACTTCTATTCCTCCTGTAGCCCAATTCCATTCCTCCATAGCACCACCTCCACAATTCACTAAAGTATTGCTATAAATCTTAATATCTCGCTTTGGTCCATTTTCACCTGCACCTGATACGCTAATACCTGAGACTGTGGTGTTTATTACCAAGTTATTATAAATGGAAATATTTTCAACTAATTCACCATGTTCAGAAGCAACTGCAATACCAGCATTACATTTTGTCACAATATTATGATGAACTGAAATATTATTTGTACCTGGAGCATATGAATCAATATAAATTCCTAGCATCCAAATATCATGGATTAAATTATAGGCCAATTCCCCACTATAACATCCAACCTTTGCATCCAATCCTTCCCCCCCACCATATCCATGAGCAAGGTGTTGCATTTCCCAAATTTCATTATGAATTGCTTTGAAATTACTGCAATTACTAAACGTAATGCATTCTTGTTGTTCAAACATACAGGCATTCCGAACCTTATTGTTATTTATCATAATTTCATCTGATTCTTCAACATGAATTCCAGAAGACATAGTATTTTCGGCATAACAACTATCTATGATGATATTATATGATCGATAGATATAAATTCCAAACCAATAAGAATTTTTGAGATTAAATCCGGCGATAGTTAAAAAAGAACACTCTCTGATATCATAAATACCTTCCCATGGACCCCAATAATGATTCCAAGGAATTGATTCGACATTAACCAATACATTTGATTCGGCAATAAAAACTATTGGAGATGTTGAATTTCCAGAATATTTAAAACTTACATATTCATTATATGTCCCATTCTTAACAAGGACCATATCTCCAGATCTCGCAATATCGGCAGCATGTTGAATTGTTCGGAAAGGTAAAAGTTCGGTTCCTGGATTTGAATCTAAACCATCAGGTGATACGTATATTGTATATTCCAAAGTAGAATATTCATTCAGCTTATAGTCATTATGAGGCCCAATAATGGGAGTATCAATACCTTGATAACTTGGAGGCATATTTACACACGAATTTGATTGTATTTCCATAGTATAATTAAAAGGAATTATAAAAAACCATGAAAAAACAAGGATAAATAGAACGTTCTTATTTTTTTTTATGTCCATAATAATCAATATTTGTTAATAATATATCAAGGAATTTCCTTGATGTTTATATTTTTTTTTGACAATACACCAATATAAATTAGATTGGTTTGAATTTGGTCACTTTTTTTGGACATTTTTTGATAAATAATTAAAAAAAATTCATTAAATTTTTAATCTAAATAAAAATAAATCAGTGAGTATCAAGAATTATACGAACGGAATCGGCAACACTTGAAGCATGATCACAAGCTTCTTCAATGTGTTTTGCTACGCTTAATAACTGCATTATGACTCTCAGCAGAATATCTTCTCTGTTATATAAAAATCCATGCAAATCTCGGTATATTTCATCAACTTTTTCTTCAATTTCATCTATTTTATAACATTTATCTTTTGCTTGGATAAGATTTTCACTCAAAGAGACCATTAAATTTCGTAACTCATCTCCCATTTCTATCAAAACTGTAATTGAATTTTTAAATTTTGGTATCATTTGATCATCAGGGCGAGGTACATATCGAATTTTGCCCAATCTTACAGAAGCCCCAATTTGGTTAGACATTACACTTGATAATTTCATAACAACTCGAAAGAGATCATTGCGATATATATTCACTGCTTGTGCAACAATATCAAGGTTTTTTCTTCTCAATTTATTCGCTTCTTTTTCATTATTACGAATTTTCTGAAGACTAGTATGTAAATTTTCATTTCCATTCAAATAATCGATAATACAAATTCCTAATTCTTTGAAAGTTTTACTTGCTAATTCACTTTGAGCTTCCAAATTTGAGAATAAAATTTTTTCAATTTTATCCTTAATATTCCCTCTTGCTATTTCTACACTTGAATAAGACGATTAATTTCTTGATCTGTCTTACCTAAAAATATCTTGAAAAATTTATAAAACAGTGTATAATGTTATTAGATGATCTTATCATGGTCTACGAAAAATTGTCGTCAAGAAGGATGTTTTTTCAACTTAATATAGTCTGAGTATTTTCCTCTTTTATTTAAATTGTGCATGATTGCAACTAATCTATCAATTTTTATATTATTTCTGGCCTTATCCTGAAATTAATGGGCTTTTAAATTGAATAGAGTAAGATCCAGAGCGAAACAAGAATTTTCTTGCTTAGGTTAAGAAAAATGTGAAAAGAAATGAGAAAAA
>CAYPTZ010000390.1:0-4221 GCA_964413395.1 uncultured archaeon
AATACATCAATGAATCATTACTCTATAGTAAATCATTCAAACCAAATATGTGTACGGCTTGGGCGTATCTTCAAAAGGCATTAATAAATCTTAAAATAGGAAAATTTGATGAAGTTTTGGAAAATGCTAATAATGGTTTTGAAATTTCCAAATTAATAGGCAATACTCACAGTCAAGATTTTTATTATGATATATTAGGAGATTATTACCGAGAATCTGGAAAATATTCGAAATCATTAGAATGTTTAAAAAAAAGTTTAACTTTAAAAAAAAAACGCAACCACATCATAGAAATAGGGGATTGCTATTATGATATTGGAACATTGTACAGTTATCAAGGAAAACTTAACTTAGCTCTTGAATATTATCAAAAATTATTGGAAATAAAGGAAATAGATGCAGATTCTTATCGTTATGTAAATATACTTAGTCTTTATGGAAAAATTCTTGGTGAAAAAGGAGAATATGACGATGCTATTATGAATTTGGAAAAATCTTTAGCATTGGGTTATGAACATAATATGGTTCTCGAAAATTCAAGAATTCTACATTATTTAATTTGCCTCTCTCTTAATAAACAAAAAAAAAGTGAAGCAAAGAAATATTTAGAACAAATTGAAAAAATATTAGATAACAATCAAGATAATAAGAGAATAATGCAAATTCATCAATTAGATGAAGCATTAATTCTTATGAATAATGGTAGCTATCAAGATAAAATTATCTCCCGAATTACATTTTCAGAAATAATGAATTATGAGATATTGCAAATTGAAATAACAATCGATGCAATGTTAAATTTAGTTGAGATTTTGTTATTCGAGCTTAAAATATCGGGGGATGTGTCAATTTTGGATGAAATCCGCGAGATCATCTTAAAATTGCTAAATATTGGAACTAAAGAAAATTCATCATATTTAGTAGCAGAAGTTTTATTATTTCAGGCAAAATTAAAATTAATTGAAGGAAAAATACCGGATGCTCGGATATTGCTGACGGAAGCTCAAAAGGTTGCAGAAAGTAATGAATTAGGAAGACTTGCGAATAAAATTTCGGATGAACATGATACTTTATTAACTGAATTGAAAAAATGGGAAGAATTACATAAAAATAATGTTCCTCTTAAAGAAAGAATTAAAAATGTTAATTTTAGCTTTATATTTTCAAAAATCGTAAGAAATTTCACCCATGAAATTAAACATCATCAAGAATATCCTATATTTATTCTAATTTGGTCAAAAAAAGGAATTGCATTATTTGAATATGAATTTCAACAATCTGGCTTTAAGATTAAAAAAAATATTGTTGGAATTTTATCCACTATTGATATCGTTGGAAAAGAAGCCTTATTATCTAAGGGTTTCATTGATCGAATTAAATTTGAGGAGAAGACAATAATAGTTAGAACAAAAGACCATATAAAATTTGCATATGCTTTTGAAAAACAGTCCTATAATGCAATAAAAAATCTTGAATTACTCATTAGTAAAATTACCAATCATCATCTAGTTTGGAATAGTTTAATTAATAGTGCATTAACTGGTGAAGTAATAGATAAAACAGTTTACAATTCCATTGTTTTTATCATAAATCAAATTTTTTAAATAATTCAAGTATATATTAAAATTATTACATTTTTAATAATAATAAATTTTTTCTGAAATGGAATCTTTCTTTTAGCATGAATTATATTCCCCAATTGGCTTCTTTATTATTAGAAATATCAAATAATTCAAAATTAAATAATAAAATCCTTGAAAAATTCATTAAACCTGCTAAGCAAGGAATTGACGCAGATTTCAGTATTAATTGCTTTACTTTAAATAAAATTTTAAATCTTGATGGCGTAGAAATTGCACAAAATTTTGCAGAAAAGTTTAATGAAGATGTATTAAAACACTATCCAATTGTAAATTTCATTAAAAATGATGGACCTTACCTTAATATTTCATTAAATAAATGTTTAATTTCAAAAGATATCTTTTCACAAATATATTCAAACATTGATAAGTATATTGCTTCATATTTTCAAGAAAATGAAAAGAATCAAACTTTAGTAGTTGAATTTCCGAGTCCTAATACAAATAAACCTTTACACTTAGGACATGTTAGAAACATTCTTCTTGGTCAAGCTATTTCAACACTGAATGAAAAAGTTCAAAATAAAGTGTTTAAGGCTAATTTAATAAACGATAGAGGAATTCATATTTGTAAAAGTATGTGGGCATATGAAAAATTTGGATTTAATACAACTCCAGAAAAAGAAAATAGAAAGAGTGATCATTTTATTGGGGATTATTATGTTAAATTTGCTCAAGAAGAAAAAAAATTAAAAAATGGCTTGGAAGAATCAATATCTCTATTGAATAATCAAATGAAACTGCCTCCAATTGATCGTAATAATAAATTAATATCGAAATTAGAGAAAAAAATTTCTCAAACTGAGTATGGCAAAATGCAAAGTGAAGTAAAGCAAATGCTAGTCGATTGGGAAAATGGAGTTCCTAAAATCAGGGCTCTATGGCGTAAAATGAATGATTGGGCTGAACAAGGCTTTATTGATACCTACAATAAATTTGAAATCATTCATGATAAAACCTATTACGAAAGCGAAATCTATAATAAAGGAAAGGATATTGTTATTGAAGGTTTAAAAAAAGGAATATTTGAGCAATTAGATGATGGCGCAGTTGTGGCTAATTTTAAAAAAAAAGGCCTTCCTAAACAGAAAGTATTAATCCGTAGAGATGGGACTACTTTATATTCTACTCAAGATATATATTTAGCATTTCAAAAAATGAATGATTTCCATTATGATAAATCTATTTATGTCATTGGTAATGAACAAAATATGCAATTAAGGACAATTTTTGAGATTTTGAAAAAATTAGGAATGAAAGCAGACAATTTTCATTATAGTTATGGAATGATTAACTTAACCACGGGTAAGATGAAATCTCGTGAAGGTAACGTTGTAGATGCAGACAATATTGTTGAAGAATTAAATGAAATAGCACTTAAGGAAGTAAAAAAAAGATATGACACACTCTCTGAAAAAGATATGAAAAATCGTGCTTCAATCATAGCAATGGCTGCACTCCGCTTTTTTATTATCAAATATGATTATTCCAGAGATTTTTTATTTGATATGGAAAAAAGCATAAGTTTTGAAGGTGAAACTGGGCCCTATATTCTATATTCTTATGCTCGAATATGTTCAATTAATAGAAAAGCTATTGAATTGGGTATTAGTGTTCCATTCAATCCAGTGACAAACAAAATATCAAAAATTCCTATATTTAAGTTAGATATTTTATCCCTATTGAAAGATAAACATGAAGAAGAGCTAATTTCAATGTTAAGAAATTTTCCAAAAGTTGTTAGTGACTCTGCAAAAGGCCTAAAGCCTCATATCTTAGCGAGATTTTTGTATGAATTAGCTCAAGAATTCACAGGATTTTATCATTCCTGTAAAATTATTGGGGAAGGTGATAATCTTCAGTTGGCAAGACTTTGGTTGATAGAAGCAATTAGAATTGTACTCAAGAATGGTTTAGCAATGTTGAACATTAGAGTTTTGAATGAAATGTAATGTTTTTGTTCTTTTTCTTCCTTTTTTTGGGTTTTGATAATTTTTGGTCTAAAAATGTTTTTTTATACAATTATTCTTGATTCAAATTATGAATGTTCTGATCAATGAAGAAAATTCAAATTTTTCCAAACAAATTTTAGCTCAAATAAGTAATGAACCAGATTCTGAAAATATTATTGAGTTAAAAAAATTACGTAAAAAATTTGGTGATTTTACTGCTGTTAATGGCATTAGTTTTAATGTAAAGAAGGGAGAGTTATTTTCTCTTTTAGGCCCAAATGGAGCAGGTAAATCTACTACCATAAAAATATTAACCACCATTTTGAAACCTACACAAGGAGATGCAATTATAAATGGTATTAGTCTTATTAAGAATAAAGAGAAAATTAAACCCCTAATTGGAGTCTGTCCTCAAGAAAATGTTTTATTTGAAGAACTTACCGCAGAAGCTAATGTGGAATTTGTTGCTAAAATGTATTCAATGAAAAAAGAAGAAGCTAAATCAAAGTCTTTAGCACTACTTGAAATAATGCAAATAGCTCATAAGGAAATTCCGTGTAAAAAATTCTCTGGAGGTATGAAACGAAGATTAAATTTGATAATGAGTTTAGTTCATAGTCCACAAATAT
>CAYPTZ010000391.1:0-4215 GCA_964413395.1 uncultured archaeon
CCCTTGTTTTCTTGTTGGCGTGGCTTCTATTCGCCACGACGGAGAAAAACATGATGTTCAAAAGTGATCTATGTTTTTTTCTTAAGCCTTTTTTTTGCATGAAAAATCAACAATAGCCAATGAATTTTAGTCAGGTTAGATTACTTTTGAAGTTCATGAAAAAAAGGCTTTTAGAATTGGAAAATCATGAACTTTGAAATAGAAAAATATTCTAATCATTTCATAATTCTTAATTGTTATTATCATAATTGTTTAAATGGGGCGGAAAAAAGTAAAAATTTGATGAATATCTACCCATTTTGATACCTTTTTTTTATATTCAAGATATTTTTCCTGATATTGGCGAATTAAATGTTTTTCTTCAAATTGAATCAAATAAGAATAAAATATGACAACAATACTATATAAACCCAACCCTAAAATGGAGGAACAACCCACGATAAATGAAAAATAAAGCAATAGTGCACTTAAGTACATAGGATGTCTTGAATAACGAAACGGCCCTTTATCTACTATAACTGGAGGAGTGCGAATTTCATAATAAATAATTGCCATACTTTTTTTAGCAATTTGTATACTGAAAAGAAATATAGGTACTGCAATCAATAGCCGATAATACCATTTTATCACAAGATTTAATCGGAGATTTAACTTTAGAATAAAAATATCACACAAAATTCCAATAATGAAAAATATCAACAATAGAAGTTGTTTCAAATCGCATTGAGATATAGTTTTACCTAAATCCATTCGAGAATTTTTATTCTTTTTTCTATTAACATCATTAGTTTGGTTATAGTTGCTTTTATTTCCATTTTTAGAATCCTCTACAAAATTATAGAGTTCTGAGTTCGTTTTTATTTTTTTTTTATTGTCCAATTTTTTCATTTCCTTGGTTTGTATAATAAATGCTTGACATTTTTTTGATTTTCTACAATTTCAAATAATTTTGATTTTTCAATTGTTTGCATAACACCTTCTTTCTTGATATGATGAAAATCAATTGATAATAATCCATCACTATGTAAAACTCGATGAATTTCAACAAGAATTGAATGCACATCATGAAATGAATGGATGCAATCAAATAACAAAGCAACATTTATATAATTGTTTGGGATTGGTAATTGACAGTCTGTTTGAAAAAATTCTACATTTGAAAAACGCATTTTCACTGCTTTTTTTTCTATTTTTTTTTTTGCAAGAGGATGAATGTCTGCAGCAATGACTTTTCCTCTATCTCCGACTATGGATGCAATAGGAAATGTAAATATTCCAGGTCCACAGGCAAAATCAAGGACATAATCTCCTTCTTTTATTCTTGATTCTTTAATGCGCTGATTTATAAGAGTCTTTTTTCTTAAAATTTTCATAAACAAACTCATCATTTTGAAATCAATATTGCTCATTATTGTACTCATTTTTTTTTATCATCTTCATAATGTTCTTATTTTAATTTTTAGAGTAATTAATTAAAGAAAATAAGTATTAATTTAAGGATTCAATAAATATAAATATCATACTTACTCTAATAATTATAGAGTTTTCATCTTTTTAAAGTAAAAAGTGCAACAAATAGAAGTAAGTATATGAAAATGTATTTATTAAGAAATAAATGGAATTATGGAGTATGATTAAATGAAATACCCTTTGGAAAAACGGATGGAAGAAATGAAAGATATGCTAACTTTAATTCCAAAAATGCAAAATGCAGTAAAAATTGGATTACAACAACATTTTATTGGAATTGAAAAGCATGATAAAAATCATGTTGAATCTGAATTAAAATCTCTCCGAAAAGCAATAGAAATGCTGAATTCTAAATATGCGTTAGATATTATCTTCATTTTAAGCAGAGATGAAGAAATATTATATTTTAATGAAATCAAATCACGACTTTCTTACGTAAATGTAGGCACATTATCAAAACGATTGAAATCTTTGGAGAAAGATGGAATAATCTTACGAAAAATATATCAAAACCAAAGGCCAATTCGAGTTAGTTATAATTTATCACAATTAGGACACGGCATCTTTCGTCTATTGCTTCCGTTATTAGTCTATGTCACCTATTTTGATGAATTTCAACAGGCTAACAAAAAAAGTATTTAAATAGAATTCTACATATATCGATATGATTTCAAATGGAAAATCTATCAATTTTATCAACATATGAATGCTTAACTAAATTTCGTGAACCCTTGTTTATCTCAATAATAAATTCATTAAATATACCCTTAGAAAGTCATGGATTGGATGCAGGTTGTGCAATTGGTAAATTATCAAATATTCTCGCTAATCCCTCTGATGATAAAAAACGTCAAGTTATTGGAATAGATATCTCAAAAGATTTTATCAATTACGCAACAAAGCTATATCCTCAACAAAATACTAAATTTTCCATAGGAGATATCAAACACCTAGAATTTAATGATAATACTTTTGATTGGATATGGAGTGTAGATACTATATGGATAGGTCCAAAAGAATTTGGGTGTATTGCAGATAACCCAATTAATATTATGCAAGAATTCTATCGAGTTTTGAAATCAGGTGGAAAATTGTTTTTGGTTTTTTGGTCATCACAAAAATTTCTTTCGGGATATCCAATACTTGAAGCTCAACTTAATGCAACTTCATCAGGAACAGCCCCTTTTACTCCAAATATGAACCCAAATAATCATATTTTTAATACAAAGTCTTGGTATAAACAAGCAAATTTCAGGAAAATTCAAGCTAAAACCTATTTACAAAATATAGCTGGACCACTCGATAATAATACACGAAAAGCTGTTGATATTTTAATGAAAATGCTCTGGGAAAAGTCCCAATCAGAAGTTCATATTAATGAGTGGAAGAAATTCCAAATGATCTCTAATCCTAACAATGAAAATTATATTTTAGATAATCCCAATTATTATGGCTTTTTCACCTATACCCTATTTCAAGGTGAAAAATAATATTTTTCAATTCTCTTTGTTTTTTATTTTCCCATAATAATTGCAAAGAATAGCTAAAGCTACATGAAACTCCTTATTTTATCATTTTTAACTAAAGATTTAGAAAAAAATAAAGAAAATATAAAGAAAAAATAATAAAATATAATTTGATCTCTCTATTTATTGTTTAATTTTTATTTTTGGAGTAATTGGAGATGCTCCATTCATGTTAGTGATTATTGGGCAGTGTGACAAGACTTTTTCCATTAGTTCTTCGACTTTTTCTTTTGGAGCGGAGGATTTAATTCTAATTATTGGTTCGAGTTTATCATAGCCAGCTAGCTTAGTTTCATCAAGCCCAAAAATTGCCCCCAAATTAATATGTCCTCGACTGAATACTTTTAATTCATCAATTGGAATATCCATTATTTTTGCCCAAAATCGAGTCACTGCAACAATACATGAACCTATTGAAGCAAGAATTACTAATAAAGGACTTGGACCTTCATTAGTTCCATCTAGACCAGGAGGTGCATCAATAATATAGGTAAAAGGTTTGGCACCCATTTTTACTTCCGTTTTTAAACCATCAGGAAGCATGGTACATTCGACATTGAAATTTTTTTCTCCTTTTGAAATATCAGCTTTAATCGCTTCGTATGTTTCTTTAAAATTTGGCATATTCATCACTTTCTTTTATTTATTAATAATGTTTTCGAATAAAAATATATATTCACATGAATAATTATTCATAATCTTATAAAAATTCGCATAAAAAAAAAACTTTATTAAATAATTTTTCATCACTATATGTTCTATTACTTCAACTTAAGCGTTTTATTTCGAATTTTGATTTAAATAATTAAGTGAAAAAGCCACAATATTTGAAAGATAAGTGATTAATTTTTCTTCTGTATCAAAGAACTCCATTACAGATAAATGATGATATATTATCGCATTGATAAGATTATATATGATAATGAAGATATTAATTAATTTATCTTCTGGAATTACTTTAAAAAGTTCATTATTAGTTCTTAATTTTCGGGATGTTTTTTGAAATACACTAAACACTTTCTTTTTATGAGTTTCAAGTAAAATTTTGTCAGATTGTATTGCAGATCTAAATGCAAGATTATAGCCTTTCTTTTCTTTATGATCCTTATATAATTCTAAAATGAAATTTTGAAGAAAATCGCGGATATTTGTATTATTCACAGCAAACAAATCCTCTCTATTTAAAAAAGATTCCATCGATTCTTCAAAATAAGATCGA
>CAYPTZ010000392.1:0-4200 GCA_964413395.1 uncultured archaeon
GAGGTTGGGTAGCTGGAGATAAAGGGCAAGCAAATAGAAATCAAATTAATCATTATTTTGCAGCCCAAGGATATATTGTCTTTGATATTCAATATGGACTAATCGATGTAGTTCCCGCCGATCTTGAACTTATCGCATATTTAGATCCTCCAACTGATTCTGCATCTAATTTAAAAGGAAATTTTACTATTGATGATCTAGTAAACCATTTAGGTATTTTTACGAAATATCTCGCAGAACATGCATCAGAATATGGTGCAAATTTAGATTCTGTTTTTTTAAGCGGAGGATCTGCAGGAGGTCAATTGATCACCGCAATGGGATTAGCCATGCAAGCAAATTATCGGCCAGAAATGTTTGATAATAATTTAACCATTAAGGGAATTATCCCCTATTATCCTGCTATTAAATATGCTGAAGATTTATTTGCTGGAGATACTAATTTCATTGATCCTACCCAATTAGTATCTGAAAAATCTCCCCCCTGTTTAATTTTTCATGGAGAAAATGATGGAATTGTCTTTAAAGAAGTATCCGAATCTTTACATAATGCTTACTTGGTCAATAATAATTCTAATTGCATGCTATATTTAATGCCTTTCGGTGGCCATAATGCAGTGATGAATTTTGCAGGAGTATATTCACAAATCTTTACATATTTTATGGAACGGTTTATGTATCTCTACAGATGAAAAGCGATTTTTTTTTTATATGAAATTTTTTAAGATTTTTAATAAAAGGTTAGGATTTTTTGTTTAGGATCGATTTTTGCCTTAGAATTAAATAAATGTTTTAATTATGATATATATTTTAGTATTCAATTAACAGGACTACACTTACGAGACAATTTTTATAGTGAGAAAAAGCTTCATGATTGAAAAAAATAAGTCAAGAAAGGTTATAGACTGATAATAAGAAAAATTTATTTTATATTCTTTTTGCATATCCCCTTGATATAAATATGCCAACTATTACTGGAACTATTATTAATGATATCCCAATTATATATGGAGAATTTCCATTATTAGTTTTAGTGTTATCCATAGGAATAATTTCAATTGATATATTTTGAGGATTCGAGGTAATAACATCTTGAATATCTCGATTTGGCACAATCACATAATAATAAGTTCCATCAATTTTCTTTTTTTTTCTTCATTTTTTCAGAAGAAATACTAAATAATCTAAAATTTCCTTTTGTTCTAATTTCAACCAATGATAATAAAGCACAATAACTAACAATTAATTGTTAATAGAGCTTGTCTCATTTCTTAAATACTTCTATTTAGCTAGAATTTTTATTAAATAAAAAACAACAGATATAAATATATATATATATATATTTAAAATCCTTTTTTAAAAAAATAGAGAGAGAGATATTTCACTTGATGAACGAAAATGATGATGAAAAGTTAGTTAAAAAGTATCTTGATCTATATGTTAAAAGAAAATCATTTCGTAGCATCGTTGATTTAATTGACCAAATAAATAATCAATTATTAAAAAATCAAAATTTCAATAGAAATAAGATTGAAAGAATTCTAAAGAAATTTATAAAAGATGGCTATATTTATGTCGGAAGTAAACTTACAAAAGATGACATTTTAGCTGATTCCACTAGGTCAAGAATATACAAATTTATTTGTAAAAATCCTGGAATACTAGTTGAAAAAATCAAAATAAAGCTGAATTATCACAATACAAGAATTATATGGCATCTAGATATACTTGAAAAATTTAAGTATATTCGAATAACCATATTTAATCGACAAAAGTCTTTGTATAAATATAATCAATCTAAAAATTATGATGAAATGTGCCATTATTATCAAAATGATAAAGTAAAAGCGCTTATTTTACTATTAAAAGATAATCTGCATTTGACTATATCTCAAATAGCTCAAATTTCATCTTTCCATTATGTAACGATAAAGAAATATATAAAAATTTTACTAAATTTAAACCTAATACATGAAGAGAAATCAAAAAATAAATGCTATCAAGTAAATTTTGAAATTTTTGATGAACTAATGGATTTAATAAATAAATAACTGGTGAAATGTTAAATTAATAAAACTGAAGAAAATTCAATATTCAACAATAGTCTTTTTTATAAGACTATTACTATGTAAAAATTGGAGATATGCTAAAATGAAAAAAAATAAAAAAATTGTACTTGCCTATTTACTAATTTTTTCAGCATTATCTCTAGATCTATCTCCTAATAAAGAATTTGTTGGGATAAATAATATTCAGAAACCCCTTTATAATTATAATTCAACAAATCCTATAGTTATCAATGGTTCAGCAACTGGAATAGGAGCACATAATTGGACATGGGCAGTAAATCAAGATTGGTGTTGGGGATTTGGAAATGAATCACATCCCTATATTATCGAAAACTGTGATATTGATAGTTCTGACTCCGTTAATAATAATTCAATCCAGATTGTAAATTCAAATGCATTTGTGATTATTAGGAATTCGTTTTTCCTTAATACCACAATAGATAATCTATATTTTAAGAATGTTAGCAATGTTATTATTCAAAATTGTACAATATTAGAATCATATATTTCTGGGATACGTATATTTGATAGCTCAAATATCACTATCATTAATAATACCATAATTGATAGTAGATTCTGGGCAATTAATGTCTACAATTCAACTAACTGTGAATTAATTGATAATGAAATCAAATCACCACAATATATTGATTACTGTGATGGAATTAATCTTAAAGAGTCACAATTTTGTAATATCGAAAATAATACATTTAGTGAGTTAGATCAAGGAATATTAGATGAAAATAATTTTTTTATCACTGTTATTTCAAATAATATATCAAATATAGAAAGGACGGCAATAAGAATCGAAGGAAGTATAAATTCTTCTATTGTTAATAATGAATGCTTTAATACTTCTAGTGGTATAATGTTATATGCTTATGATGAAGATATAATAAATACTACAATAATTAATAATTCAATATATAATTGTATAAGAGGGATAGAACTCATCTCTGACTGTATAAATTGTACCATTATTGAAAATAATATAACATTAGCAAGAGATTTTGGTATTTCTATTTATAATTCGAATGATTATCTTTTATATAATAATACATTAATAGATTGTTCAATTGGAATTCGGTTATTTGACGCTTCTCCATCTAATATTCAATATAATAAACTTTTTAATTGTGGATTTGAAATTATTGATAATTCTGCTCATTTAGCACCATCTTACAATATAGAACTCTCTAATACTATAAACAATAATCCTGTTTATTATTTTTATAAAGAAATTGGATTAAATCCTCTAAATTTTACTCAATTTGGTACACCAGGACAAATTATCTTATTTAATTGTTCTACTGTTAACATTGAAAATATAAAAATTTCTCAGTCATCATTTGGAATTTATTGTTTATCATCCGATTTTATTACTATTAAAAATTGTACTATTGAAAATAATTCAGTCAATGGATTATATTTTAGAGGATCTTATTATAATATTTTTAATTGTACTATTCAGAGAAATAAAGAAAATGGTATTTCAGGGCTTTCTGAAGATACTAATATTTTCAATAATACCATCCGGGATAATTATGAAGCAGGAATCAAAGTTGGTGGGAATAATATGAAAATCTATAATAATACAGTATATAATAATTCAAGATATGGAATTTTTTGTAGTAAAATAGTAGATGAAGTTAATATTTCTGATAATAATATTTATGAAAATGGTGAAGGATTGTATATTGATGGAGGTACAGGAGCCAAAGTTGAGAATAACCGCATTTTTAATAACAGAAATACTGGTATTGTTTTATGTAACTCACCTTTTTCAAATGGTGGTCAGGAAGAACCTATATATGCTATAGTATATAATAACACAATTTCCAATCATCCCATCAATATCTACATGAATTATACGGAACATAGCATTTTTAGCAATAATACGTTAGTTAATGCCACTTCTGGAATATATATCAATCAAAATTGTATAAATAATTCGATATTTTCAAATGAATTTGAGAATTGTAGTATTGATTTTGGACATATTAGTTATATAAATGAGTGTAATTTTAATTTATTAAATAAAATTAATGGTAAAATACTATATGTTTTAAAAGATGCCCATTTACCTTTATTACTTGATAATTCCATAGGTACCTTGTATTTGATTAATTGT
>CAYPTZ010000393.1:0-4192 GCA_964413395.1 uncultured archaeon
TTTTTAAATTTCTTGGGCTTTAATCTTCAATTTAAATGGTATATTTCTTCTTATCCTTATTAACAATTTTAATTTTTTTTTGTATAGTCAATTCAGATATTATTGCTCCAGCAATAGCAATATGCATATAAGGTGCAGAAAAACTACTTAATTTACCTAAATCGTCGTCTAGGGCGAGAATTAAAATTTCTTCAACTAAAGCCAACATAATAATAGATATCAAATTTATTTTTTAAATATTATTTTTATATAGTAATTGAAAAATCATTATCAATTACTATTAGTGAAATATCAAACTAACTATAATTTTATAGTGTTATCAAAGTGTTCTAATATTTTATAAATTTATTTTTGTTTCTCGGGCATAATAATAAATGAATTCTTGGGCATATCCTGCCCATTTTCTAAATAATTTTTGGCCAACTTGATTCATTTTTTTAGCTGATGCTTTTTTTCCATTATTATAGTATTTAATCATAAATTTATTTATCCAAACATCCACCGGGAAATTATTTAAATCCCCGCAACTAAATAATTGAATGCAGTCTGCTACTTTTTGACCAATTCCCTCTATGCATTGTAAATTTTGATTATAAATTTCTGAATTTGTAAGAGGTAGTTCTAGAAAATCGGGATAATTTTGGATAAAATTATAGATATATTTTGCTCTATATCCAAATTTAAAATTGATAAAAGTTTCTAAAGTTACTTTAGTTAAATCATCTCTGGATGGAAAGAGAAAGAATATTTTATTATTATATTGAACTCTCTTACCATATGTCGTTGATAGTTGATTGAGATGGTGTTTTATACGTGGAATATTTGAACATTGAGATAATAAATAAGAAATTGAGCATTCAAACATATCCTGTTTAATTAATCGAAGACCTTGACTAAAAATGACAATCTTTTTCATTAATTCATCTATTTGAATTTCTTTTAGCATTAACGCATAGTCATCATCAAACCTAAGAAATCTCTTTACTCTTATTTCTAAATTTTTTTGAATATTTGAATTAATTTTTAATCTTTTTTTATTAATTTGTTCTAATTTGATTACTCTATCATTCAAAGTGCCATAATACGTTTTTCCGTTATCGGTAGAATTGAACCGAAAATTTTGACCACACTCAAATGTCTTTTTTAAGTTAAATTCATTATCAAATGTGAGTTCAAGCATATTTCAATATCAGTACAAAAATAAAAGTTATCTTAAATTAAAGATCAATTATTATAATTCTTAATTAGTGAACTCTAATTACTTATTTTTATTCATTGCTAAAGGATGAGTATCAAAATAAGATTGTCTTAACCTCGTTAAATCATTTTTAGCATAAATTCGAGTAGTATTTGGGCTTGAATGACCAAGAATGTCTTGCAATTCGCTGATATCCATCCCATTTTGTCTTAAGTGAGTTGCACCTGTGTGTCTAAATATATGTGGTGTAATTTTCTTTTTTTTTCCAAAGCTAAGATATTGTTTTAGATTTTGAATATCTTTTTGGATTATTCGTGGTGTTATGGGATTCCCTCTAGAATTGATAAAAACGGGTGTAATTTTAAAATCATCTTTCCAATCATTATTTTTCTCTTCTAATTGTTCTAAAAATACTAAATCCTTAAATCTCTTTTCAATATATTTCTTAATTAATTGTGAAGTTTGAAAATCTATTGGAATATAACGTTCTTTATTCCCTTTTCCTCTAACTTTAATTGAATTATTCTCAAAATTGATATCTTTTATAAGTAAATTGCACAATTCACTTACTCTTGTCATTGAAGAATATAATAATCTGATAATGATATAAAGTCGAGTATATGATTGAGGAGGTTTAAATGGTGGATTTATTAATATATTAAAAATTTCTTTCATTTCCTCAATTTCCAAAAATTTTGGTAGAGATTCTTCTCCTCTTATTTTTGGACTTCTAATAACACTCATAGGATTTTTATCGATTAATTCATTTACTGTGCAAAATTTGAAAAATGACTTAAAACATGCTATTTTTCGTGCAATAGTCACTTTAGAATATTTCTTTTCATAAAAATTCCTTAATATATTTCTAATAGCATATATTTTTATTTTTGATATATCTATATTTCCTAACGTCTTTTTCACATATTCTAAGTCATATTTATATGTTTTAATTGTATTTAGACTGCAACCTTCTTCTATTTCTTTCGCAATTAAAAAATCTGAAATGACATTTGAAAGATTCATAATTATTTACGATTATAAAACATTGATTTTTGATTAAAAATCGATGTATTGATCAGGATGATATGTACATATGTTATGGATAAGACATAAAATATATCCTTTTATAAAGATTTTTTTAAGTTGAATTTGATTTAATCTAAGGTAGATATGAATTATGAAAATGTAGATAGTCTTTTTTCAAATAATATTATAAGTAAAAAAATATTTGGGGATATTGAGAAAATAGATGATTTACAATCTTCCTTGCAAAATATTGTGAAAATGATCAAATTAATCACAAAAGTTGAAGCGATTAGTATTCGTTTACATGATAATGGGGATTTTCCTTATTTTGTTTATGATGGTTTTTTAGAGGATTTTATTTTACATGAAAATAACCTTTGTTCAAATGATTTTGAGGGAAAATGCACAGAAAATACAGTTAATTGTCGGCCAAATTTAGAATGTCTATGTGGTGCAGTTTTAATGAATAATACATATCCAAATCTAACTGAATTTACTCTAAATGGTAGTTTTTGGACAAATAGCACAACAAAATTTCTTTCTTCCCCACCAGATGAACTTCAACAAATATCAACTAGAAATTATTGCAATTATGTTGGATATGAATCAGTTGCCTTAATCCCTATAAGGAATAAAAATTACACATTAGGATTAATTCAGCTAAATGATTCAAGGGAAAATATCTTTGATATAGATAAAATACATTATATTGAATTATTAGCTGATTTAATTGGACTAAAGATATTTAAAAATTCTAAATTAGTTCCTCCAAAAAAAGATTTAAATATCGATATTATTGCAGTCATGTGCAGTTATTGCAAAAAAGTGAAAATCTCTGATGGTAATTGGATACCTGTAGAAGATTTTTTATTAGAAAAAAAGAATATTGGAAAAATACGATTTTCTCATGGTATATGCCATAGCTGCTTAAAGAAAGTAAATTATTCAGAATAATTAAAATTTGAATTTTTCTAAGGATTAATGATAATATTTGGTTTTAAGATGGTTTTAGTTTTCATGGAATTTCAAATTAAACAATATTTTTTAGATTTCTCCAATATTTTCAGAGTTTTTTCCTTTAAGCTTGCTAAATGAATATTAATTGTAACATTTTCTTCAATTTCTGTAATCATCATTCCAATATCAGGTACTTTTTCTAATTTTCCTGATGCATTTATGGTGATTGATGTATATTCTAATCTTGATTTTTCTGCTATAGCAACAAAGGAGGTAAAAAGACAGACTGCTACTGAAGCGATGTATAAATCTTCAGGTGTCCAATCAAGGATTTTTCCTTGTTCATCATGAGGTCCTTTAAATTCACTTGATGATTGCACTTTTATTTTTGGGAAATTATTGCTAATTGGATTTCGTAATATTCCAATTCTGCCTTCAATATCTCCTACTCCGCCATGAATTTGGGAGACTTCGATCTGATAAAAACGAGGTTCTGAAATAAGAAAAAGTTGATTTTTTAAATAATAAAAATTATGTTTTTGAAAAAAGGATTATATTTTTTGAAGCAATTTTTTAATATTGAGTAATTTGGTTGAAAAAAATTGTCCAAAAATTAGTAAGGCTTAAATTAAATGCAACAGGGAAGTGAATTGAAAATTACATTATTTAAAGTTTATCCCTGTTGCGTCATTAAATTTAAATAGAAAATCCTACTTATTATCATAGATTGTGTTGTAAAAAACTCAATCAAAATTTAAAATCATATCAGATTGCTAATCGAATGTTTTTTCATAAACATGCCTTAAACATTGGATTATTCTTTGATATGGGAACGATGGTCAAATTGTCTACCTGTTAGCATTATATAATGCACTAATTGGTTGAATTAGAACTGGTGGAATATCAATTTGAAGAGTCGTTCAACATGCATTTTAGCATGAACACAGGTCCCATGGCATAGTCTTGCTTGTTTTTGTAATATCAGCTAATTAGATATTCATGTTAATATGT
>CAYPTZ010000394.1:0-4169 GCA_964413395.1 uncultured archaeon
TCTGTGTTAAACGGGTATCAAATACAAGTCCATCAGTAGGATGATTGAAACAATACAAATCTTTTATTAAATTATTCATTAATGATGTGTATCAAATACAATTCCATCAGTAGGATGATTGAAACATCTAATAATTTAAATTGTGCCTCTGCTTCATTATATGTATCAAATACAATTCCATCAGTAGGATGATTGAAACTAATTGTAATCTATTGCATCAACCCAAATTTCTGAACGTATCAAATTCAATTCCATCAGTAGGATGATTGAAACAATATGCAGATCACCCATACTATTCATAAATATTAATTGGTATCAAATACAATTCCATCATTAGGATGATTGAAATTGATTTATATCTAATATTGGCATATTAATACCTTGTTTGTAACAAATACAATTCCATCAGTAGGATGATTGAAACATCTCGGCTTTTTTTAAAAGGGATATTTTATTTACGAGAGTTTTGATTTCTTTCAATCGAAAAAATGGAAAAAAACGGAACAGATGCATGAGGTTCAGGAGTAATTCGGATTATTTCTAATAATTTGAAAAATATAGCAAAGGAAGAAGGACAAACAAGATAAAATTTTATAACCCAGATATTGTTCTGAGGATAAAAAAAAAGTTCACTAGGATGATATTCTGACCAATATTGGGGTATATCTGGCAGGGAAATTCCAAAAGAAGTGGCTTGGGAAGAAAATCTCTCCCATAGTTTTGATTGCGAAATTTTTGAAGATTTCCCAACCCCTTTCAGAACTAATTCGTATTGTTGAACTTGGGAAGATGCTGTGATATTTTCAAGATGCATAAAGGATGTGAAATCTATATTTAGAATGTCGCTAATATTAATATTTACAACATTTTTCCATCCCAAATATGCTGTTTTATTAGAAGAATGAAGAGAATAGAATGGGACATTTCGATATTCCGCTTTTAAAATATTATAATTATGATTCAGTATAATAAGTTTCAGCATTTCAGGAATAATAATTGGAAGAAGGGGAGCTAGATCTAAGCTTGGGTCAAATAAGGTGAGAAAGCACCCTACGTGTTGTAAATTTTGCGAGGGATGGTCTTCACCAAGTAAATTAAGGGGAACTGTCATCAGAAAAAAAGGGTCTACAAAAATGAAATTTTCACGAGTGTACAACTTATTCAGTGGGCAGTTTTTTTGAGAAATATCTCCCTTCTTTTTATTTTGAGACGATTGATTGGAATTATCCACAGCACAGCCTCTCTGACAATTTAAAATTGAAGTGCATGCTAATGTGATCAATTGTCGAGAAGAAAGATGTTTTAAAGCATCGAGTAGATCAGATTGCACAAAGGGAGTAGGCACTTGAACGGTTATTCGGAGTAAAATTCGAAAATATCGCATAATATTCACACAGTATAAACAATTGGAATTAAAAAAAAGTGCTTCATTCAAAGCCCTATACGAACCCACCCAAAAGGTAAATCATTAAACGCTAATTTACGGGTTTTGGGAAAAGGTGGAGGACGATATAATGATCTATTCGTATAAATCTGTCGTAAATCGTCAAAAGTACGATTCTGAGTTAGATGATGATCATAGGTTTTTGATCGCCAGCCAGTTCCCCATCCTATTTGCATGAAAGTATGCTTTGTTTGGGCCACGGTGAGCAATTGCCATTCTTCTAACTTTGCTTTGAGAGAGGAATAAAATGAGTCTGCGATTTCATAGTGATGATTGCTATAATATTCTTGTTCTGTAGTAACGTAAGCAAGAAGAGCTTGATTGTTGATTTTAAATAAAGATTGAAACAGATCCTTGGCTGAAGAAAATGGGGAGAAATATTGATACAAGGGATTTGATTTCGAATTGCGATCTCTTTGGGCTAAATTTTCTACCATGGAAGGTAGAAACGTAACACTGAGGGAAAAAGGGGTTTTCTTCGAAAAAGCTTCAGTAAAGGATTCTTTAAAGGAAGACCCTATTGACACTCCATTGGTAATTATTTTCGTTTCTGGGGGAAAGGGCGTGCTATCCGAAAATTTTAGCATCCTGAGAAAATCATGATTAGGATCAATACCAAATAGACCTTGATCTACTGCATTCGCCATTGTTTGCACTTGATATTTTCTTGGGGGTCTTCGGGAAAATGATTGATATTGTTTTTCAAGATACCGATCTAATCGACTGGGATCTAGCAAAAAACGAGCTAAAATACTTCGAAATGCCCCTTTGATTGACGATCCAGGGATATAGTGCCCCCTTAGAGTTTGAATAAATTTTCCAACCTGCTTGATGGGCTGATCCCGGTCAGGTCCATGATAGGGGATGCTTTCACGTAAAAATGAAGAATATTGAAGATTGAAATCTGAAAGTATTTGTGAAATTGAAAAGTCAGGGTGTAAGAGGAGATCTAAATCTACTTCAGGTCCAATTGCTTCGATTATTTTGTCAAAGGATAAAAAATGAAATTGCTGATCGTGGATTAGATAATCCATAGGCGAATAGAAATCGCCGCTTTGGATGACAAATGGAGTAAGTACTTTACCTTTCAATTGGATGGTAGAGATTATTTTTTCAGCAGTGGACATTTAAAACACCTTTTGTGTAATCTTTTTTTTTTTTTTTGAACGTGTGGGATTCAAAATGGGAATTTTTAATATGTTGGAAGTATTAAGAGGATGAATAATATTCGTGAAGGACAGGAATGGAAAAACCAAGTCCATAAAGACAAAATGGGATGGCGAGAGATGAATCAAGCTGATTATAATCGATAAATTGACCTTGAATAGGATGTGAAAAAACGGACCCTTCTTCAAAAAAATAATTGGGCAAGAGTTGAAGTGGGCGAGTACCTTGATGATAATTAGTCCAGCGTGCTTTTTCCTTAAGATTCCATGATGCGAAATGATCTTCTTGAATTTTTACCAAATCTGAAGGAGAAGGTAAAACTGGAGATAATGTTAAATACGCATCGGGATGAGGGGGAGTTTTCAGTGACAAAGATTCGAGAGTAAATTCAAATGATCCTAAACCCCAAGTCCGTTTTCCTCCTAAACCAGTATCTTGTAAATATTTTAAGGCACTTACAAGCAATTTTTGATAATATTTGGGATTTTGAAGTGTTGGAGAATACTTAATTAAAAAATATAAACCTGCTTGGTCAGAAAAATAGGTTAGTCCATAATGAAAATAATCTGTATGGGAGGTAATTCGATCAATGGAAATTTTAGGTATATGTTGGGAGTAGATATGTGTGAATAATGATCGATTGGCATGTTGTAGGATGGCTTTAAAATCATGCGATGAAATTTGTGATTGGTTGATCCATGTTTCAAAAAGAGTTAAAGGAATATATGGGGTTTTTTTAATTATTTTTGCCAGAATCGGGTCTATAGTGAGGCGAAATTCAGGATGTTGAAGCAAAAATAATGGACGGGGAAGATAGACCTCCTTTATTCCTTGATTGATATAGTAAGGATATGTTGACGAGATGGTCCAAGGAGGGCAGTTTTGAACAAAATCTCGAAGAAGCTGTTGAAAATCTACTTCAGGTAAAAGTTCCGCTAAGGCATATATTATCGCTCCCATTATAGAATCGGCAGACCATTGTAATCTATTACCTAGCGTACCTTCGGTTGTATCTCCGAAATGAACAGGAGAATTAAATTTTAGATAAACTGCTTGAAATTCCATGTTTCTTCTATGCCTTCTGGCTTCTTTTTATTAGATTGATTCTGATCTTCCTTGAATTTTTTCAAGACCTTTTCATTTATTTTTTTCCTTTCTTTCCTTTTTTTCCGTTTTTTAGCTCGATTCCATATAATACGCCAAATCATGGGTCTGGATATCATCATCAGAATATTGAAATATAACTTTCCCATACCCTCGGGATCCATGCCCTCCTAAAGTATCTTCTTCAATCATTCGTAGACATGCCTTGATATTTTGAAGATCTATTTCTTTTTGAGCAGGAATTTCATTTGCATAGATAAGTTCAAAGGCAAATTTGGTTCCAGGAGGGACCCGTTCAATTTGGCGGGGATTGGCTGCCGCTGTGATCCTATCGATAGCATTTTCATATTTATATTCTGTATATTGGATGGGTAAATCTGCTTTTTCTAAAAATTCTACACTTTCAGAAGTGAGATGAAGATCGCGTACAATTAACCGCGAGGGGTGATTGGTG
>CAYPTZ010000395.1:0-4167 GCA_964413395.1 uncultured archaeon
GAGGAATAATCAATAGTTTATTTGGATATACAACTGAAATGCCTTATACAAAATGTGCTATTTGTAACAATGATTTTGATAGATGGTCAATCTTTTCAATACCCCGAATCTTATATAATATAAGTAAAGGTTCCATTCGAATTGGTCCATTTGCAAGACTAATGATGATAATAATTCTTGGAATTATTTGCCTAATATATCTATTTACATCTAAATTTGATTCATTTCAAGAATTTTTCATTATAAAATATATTATACTCTCTATCTATCTTTTTACATTGACAACCAATTATGGGCAATCTCATTATCTTATCTTCCTTTTTATTCCTTTACTATATTATTATCAAATGAAAAAACCAGATTTTCGTAAAAATTACCCCATTGGCGCAGGTTTATGGACTTGGGACGATTTTGATATATACTTTAAAAAATATAATAAATTACCATTATAAAAAAAGAAGTGATATAAATTCAACCAACTCAAAATAAAAAAAAAAGCATATTTATTTGTATAATAATATCCATTATCATTTGTATAGGTGCAATATTGCTCAATATTTTAGAACCTAATAGAATTCATGTTTTTGAATCAAAAAATCCATTGATTTTTCCGCTGATTATTCTTTTTGCTGGAATATTGTTGATAATGTGGGGGTATTCTTATCAAAAATCGATGAATAAAGCTATCAAAAAAGATATTTCTCAATGGAAAAATAAATAATTTATAAAATCTGCTAATAATTTACAAAAATTTATCAATAGACATAGGTTTTTTAATGAAAAGTCTAATAATATCTTGGATTTCCGCATTCATTTTGATTTCTTTATAAATTGTGTTTTTAGCTACTAAATAACCCAAGGAATTTTTTAAATTGTTAATATTCATTCCTGCCCAATATAGTTCTTTGTAAGATTTCCCATGAATTTTTCTTATTTGCGCTAAATTTAATAATTTTTCAGCAGCCCTATAATTATTTTTTCGAAAATCATCTGGAATCCATCGAGGTACATTAATTTTTAGATCATATTTTTTACATAAATAATAAATCTCAAGATTTTTCCTTTGATAATATTTTTGGTTATATTTTGATTTTGGACCAAAATCTTTTACAAATTTGGAAAAAAGGTCTTCTTTTTTGAGATTTTTTAAAAAATCCTTTAATTTTTTAATAAAATATTCTCCTTGCGAATCATTTAAGGTTACACCTGCAGAGAAATTAATATATTCTGCACCATTTTCCTTTGCTTTTCTGATCAAAATCTCCAAACTATCTTTAGAATCTTGCAATAAAGGAATTATTGGCATCAAATTAACACCAATATGAATTTTTGGGTAATTTTTCGATATATATTTAATCATTTCATATCTACTAACTACACTCGATGCTTTTGGTTCTAAGAAATTAGTTAATTCTTGATCCACACTTGTAATTGTAAAAGCAATATTTGCCCATGAATTTTCAGCAATATTATGAATTAATGGCAAATCTTTCTTTATATGAATGCTTTTGGTAGAAATATTTATGGGAAATTTGAATTTATGTAAAATTTTAAGGATATTTCTTGTATTATTATATTTTAATTCGACTGGTTGATAGGCATCTGAAGTTCCTGCCATCGCTACAACATCTGGTAAAATTTTTCGTGAATTCTTTAATTTAGATTCAAGAATTTCTTCTGGTTTATGTTTTACATATATCGTTTGGTCGAAATCATTATGTAAATAGTATCTTTTGCTTCTTGCATCACAATACACACAAGCATGTTCACATCCCATATAGGGATTACAAGTATATCTACACCAAAACCATGAATCTATATATTTCATACGATTTATTATTGTTTTTGTGGTTTTATTTTTAAAATTCACCATTATTTTCAATGATGAAACAGATTTTTAGAATTTTTATATAGAAATGATTTTCTAATTTAATTGTGATAAAAAATAGACCACAGTATATTTATATACTCAAGTATATTTATTAAAATTAAATTATAGGAATTTGTTAATTATGGCTGAAAAAATAACATTACGAGAAAAATCAAAGACCAAAATCAAATTAAATACGATTAAGGCAGTTTTGGACCTAATTCAAGATAATTCCTTTGAAGATATCTCAATAGATGACATATGTAAAATTGCAGAAATTTCAAAAATGACTTTTTTCAAATATTTCAAGAATAAAGATACCGTGCTTCTTTTCTATACGGAAATATGGAATCTTGAATTTTCATTAGAAAATATAAAACACCCTAAACGAGGGATTAATGCAATTTATTGGTTTTTTGAAAAAATGGCTGATGAACCAGAATTCCACCATATCATGATTTCAATGATATCTTACATTGCACGAATTCGATCCCCTCCAAAAAAAATTCAATTATCGAATGCAGATAAATTAATACTTCACCCACAAGAACCAAACATTCTAAAAATAAAAATGGAAAATCTTAATGATTTGTTAATAAATTGGATAAAGCAAGGAATAGATGATGGAGAAATACAAGAAAACATAGATTTAAGAAAAACTTTAGAATTTATTGGACTAATTTTTTATGGAACAGTGTTTATCACTCATAAATCAAACAAACTCACGACATTCCAAGAATATAAACAATATTTAGATTTTTTTTTTAATATAATTCGAAAAACTAAGAATTAGCAATAACTGACCAACATTAAACAGTGAACTATATGAAAACAAATAAAATAACACCGATAAACCTCTCTTACTCTATATCCATGGAGGTCCTGGAACACCCACAGCTTTTGCCTTGAGAAAATATAATAGCAACTTAGAAAACCATTTTATTGTTGCTACTTGGGATCAAAGGGGAACTGGGAGATCGTATACGAAGAAAATTGCAAAAAATACTATGACTTTAGACCAAATTAAAAAAGATTCCTTAGAAGTCACCAATCTTTTAAGAGAAATGTTTTCGAAGGAAAAAATTTTACTCATTGGACATTCTTCAGGTACATCAATCGGTCTAGAATTAGCAAATGATCACCCAGAATTATTTCATGCATATATCGGAATGGCTCAAATTGCACACGCAATAATGGGTGAAGAATTTTCTTACAGTAAAACTTTAGAGTTGGCTACGCAAAAAGGAGAATCAAAAATTTTAAAAAAATTACATAAAATTGGAAAACCCATTAATGGAACATATAAAACTGGATTATCTGGAGCAAAAACACAACGACAATTGCTAACAAAATTAGGAGGGTTTGCTTTTGATCCCTCTGAATTTAGTTAATTTATGATATATTTTTTATTCTCTAAAGAATATGGTTATTTTCATCTGCTACAAGCTCTTAAAGGGATTAGTTATTCTTTGAAAATTCTACGAGAACAACAAGGTGCTATAGATTTTTTATCAAAACCATTAAATTTGAAAATCCCATTTTATATATTTCAAGGAGTAAAGGATTATGTTTGTGTTAAGGAATTAAATGAAGAATTATTATCAATAATAAAAGCTCCAAAGAAAGAAATGATATTGTTTCACAAATCCAGACATAGTCCAATGTTCGAAGAACCAACAATATTTGAAGAAGAACTTCTTAAAATTGCTCAAAATTGTATTAGTGAAGAATAATTTTCATTTTTTTTTTTAGTATAATTTTTTTTTATATTATTCATTATAGAATTTTTGATTAAGACAATTAAATTATCACATTCGAATCATTAGCTATATTTAGTTTCTATAGAACATATAACAAAAGATAGGGGCTTTTGGATATTCTTTTTCATGGTTTTACGCTATAAGCATAGATATAAAATCAAGTTTATGGCTCGATTCCATTAATCAGGCATTAATAACATTAATATATGCGATACATTTAAATGTATATTCGACAAAAATAAATTAGGTCAATTTGGTTATATCAATTTGGTCATTGGATGGTGTTGGAGAACAATGTTTTTTTTATGTATTATTTACATTAAATAAAAATTTGTCACTCTATGCGTGGGGAAAGGGATATCTATTCCAGAATGTCCTTTTCTCATGGTCGAATCATCTTTCAGAGAGCTTGGTCGGCAGTTCAATAATGTTTCACATCAAATTAGGCATTGTGTATCGATTCTTGAACTTAGATCATTATACTAAATATCGTCGAAACCTCCTTGCATGGATGCAACCCTCCTTTTTTTTCTGGAG
>CAYPTZ010000396.1:0-4162 GCA_964413395.1 uncultured archaeon
TCTATTCCTAAAAATCGCATAAAAAAAGTATTTGATGATGAAATTGAAGAATATCATAATGGAAATGATACTCCATTCATGGAAAATACAGTTATTGAATTATTAAAGGAAAGTAATGAAAAAACGATAAATGAAATAAAAAAAATTGTAATTACTGGTTTAGGAAATTCAGGAAAAACTTGTATTTATAAAAGAGTCTTTGAAAGAAAAACCTCATGGGAATTGCTAAATTCTTCAATTACAAAGGGTATATCTTATATTGATTATGAATTAGGAGCTCAATTTAAACCTAGTATTTGGGATTTAGGAGGTCAACAAGATTATCTTGATAAATATCATGAGTTCCTTTCAGAGAAAATATTCACAAAAGTAAATACATTACTATTTGTTATTGATGTCTCGGATCCACAAAGGTTTGATAAAAGCATTGAAGAATTCACTTGGGCTTCAAGTGAATTAAAAAAATATAATGATTATTCAAATATCTATGTTTTATTTCATAAAATTGATCTTATTCAAGAACCAGAAAAAGTAACATTTTTCCTAAAAAAAAGGATTATTCCAATTGCAGATAATGCAATTTTTACTAATACTACAATATTTAATGAATCGCTTTTTAGCGTTTGGAGCGATATTATTAGGAAAATTTCCCCAAAATCATTATATATTAGAACATTTTTGATGGAACTGAAAAAGATCGAAGAAGTTGAAGATGCTTTATTAATCGAACGTAGAACGGGATTAACACTTGGGTCAACTTTATTGGAGATGAATGAAGAAGTTATGCTTGGTATGTTATCACTATTAAATTTAACCCTTGAACGAGTTTCTAAGGAATTAAAATTTGATGAGATAGATAAAGTAACTATTTCTACAAATAATCAAACATATCGGTTATATTATTTGAGTCATCATCTTCTTCTTGCACTAATTTTAAATAATCGAGAAAGTAATGATTCTATAAAAAAATTAGAAAAAATCATTCAAAACTTATCAATTAATCTAAAGAAATTATGGGGTGAGTAAAATTCCTATTGGCCTCTTTTTAATAAATCATGATGATATAATTGGGCCTGTAATTAAAACTAAATATTTCAAAGTAAATATTGAAATTTCACATGATTTTATTTCTAATATCTATCTTATTCATGCTGGAGATTCTGATTCTCTGCTAAATGAATTTAAATATAAACAATATCGGATAATTACTTATTTTACAGGGAATCTCGCAAGAAAATCTCAAGCAGAAAGTATTTTTGGCATAATCTTTAAAGAATTTGAATATCATGATAATATAGGTTATTTTTTGCATAAAAATTTGCAAAAAGCTATTAATTCACCAAATGAAAAGTCATTTCAAGATTTATATGAAATTGAATTTCAATCTTACTATACTCTTTTGATGCATTTGAGAAAAATTTCTTTTGAAGGAATCCAATCTATTGAATTATTATATGGAACAGAGAATTATATAGGAAATTTATTCAGTATGAATGCAAGAAATATCGGGGATCAAGAAAAATTATATACTGATCTATTGAATAATGAAAAGATAAAAAATGTTGAATATTTTCCCATCTCTCTGGAAAATCAATGGATATATGGATTAACTCAAAAAAAGAATAAGACTAAGAAAAGATATTATCTTGTAGTTCAGACAACAATTAATTCGAGTGATTTTATAAAAATTATAAAAACATTAAAAAAGGCGATTATCAATAATCCTTGCAATATATTAGAGATGCTATTTTTATTTTTAGCTCCAGATCAAATTTTTATTCTGGATAGAGAAATGATGAAAAAATATGACATGAATCATATGGATAGCTTGAAAAAAATAACAGGGATAAGTTTGTTCAGTTTACAATCCGAATTAGATAATGATAAGCAATATTCTAAAACTTTTCAAAAAATATATCAGGAAATTCAAAAAAAAAAAAAATTCTTAGTTCCTATAACTAACATTATGATATAAATTAACCCTATCCCCTATAGAAAGCCATAATTTGAAGAAAAAAAAATACAATATTTATCTATCTCTATAATTTTAAGTGAAAAATGCCTAACTTACATTGACGCAGAATTATGAGAATTTATATAAAACTGATAAAAGGGAAAGAATTTTTAATTAAAGAATATCCATTTGAAAATCTATTGGATAATCAAAAACAGGAAATTATTACCGATTTACCACAAATATGTTCACAAATTTTCAATATAATTAGTATTTATGGCCCAAAGGCAATTGCGATTAAAATAGAACCTTTAGAATTCCATAAATTTACTTATGAATCAATAAAGTCTCATTTTGCAGAAAATTACAATTTACATTATTTAGGAGGTAATATCGAAATTTCTTCTGTATTACCTTATTATGAAAAAAAGCCAATTTATTTGAAATCCAAGCAGAAATCCCTTGAACATTATTTTGATCACTTTGCTGTAGGAATTTCAATAACTCGTAAGGAAATTTACTTTATAGTGCTAAATCAAAATATGCATATTTTAAAAAAGGAACAATTTAACATTTCTTACAACATAAAAGATAATCCAGAAAAATTAATAGATATTATTAAAAAAAAAATAAATGCATTTAATTTTGAATTTAAAAATGGAATTAAAACAATAGGAATTGCTTTACCCGGAGAAGTACACCCATATTATCCAAAAAATTCGAATTTTAAAATGGCCTTAGATAAACAAGTTAATATACCAATTATTTTTGAAAATGACGGAAATTCTGTAGCGATTGCATTAAAACAATATAATGGAATTACAGAGGATTTTGTCTCTATTTCAATTGATGATTATGTTGGAGGTGGAATCATTTCTCAAGGACATCTAATAAAGGGAGAAAATTTTTTTGGAGGAGAAATAGGGCATATAATTATTGATCATTCAAGTTCAGCGTTAGAATGTGAATGTGGAAATAAAGGTTGCATTGAAGCATATATATCAGAATTAAGTTTACAAAATTATATAAATAACACTTTAGAAATATATCGGAATAGACCAATTGAGCAATTATTTTACGATAAAAAATTTATTAAAACACCTTATTTCTCAGAAATTAAGTCTCGTATAAAAAAAATATCTTTAGCGGTATTAGAAATTGAAAAATTAACAAAAATTAAAAAATATTTAATTACAACTCAGTTTTTAAAATTAGGAGAAATAATTCTTGAGATTTTAAAAAATGATCAGGGGTTTATCGAACATATTAATGAAAAATCAATAATTATAGATGTCCATTCGAAAACCGATGATAAACTTGATCTCAACCATAATTTTTTGTCTGCGATTGGTGTAGGGATATTAAGCATTCAAAAATCCGAAGAGATAATTGAAAAGTCACAAATTATTATTCCAGAAACATATGAAGGAATTGGAAAGGTTGCAGCAAAAATTATTGCTCAGCAAATCAAAAGAAAACCAAATTCGGTTTTAGGATTTGCAACTGGAAGCACCCCTGTAAGTATGTATGATGAATTAATTCGTTATCATATTGAAGAAGAACTTGATTTTTCACAAGTGATTACATTCAATCTAGATGAATATTATCCTATTAAACCAGAAAATCCACAAAGTTATCGGTATTATATGAATGATGTATTTTTTAAATATATTAACATTAATCCCAATAATATTCATACCCTTTCAGGAACGATTAGTGAAGAAGAGATAGAAATGGCTGCTCAAAAATATGAAGAATTAATCAAGAGCTGTGGTGGGATTGATATCCAAATTTTAGGAATTGGAGGAAGCTTTTATGAAAAAGGCCAAAAAAATGAATTAATTTTTCGAGGTGGACATATTGGATTTAACGAATCTGGTTCGGCATTTTCTTCAAGAACCAGGAAAATTACATTGGCCGCAAAAACTAAAACAGATAATGCTAGATTTTTTAAAAATATTGACGATGTTCCCAATTATGCTATCACTATGGGTATAGGGTCTATTTTAGAATCAAAAAGAATATTATTACTTGCTTCTGGAGAACATAAAGCTGAAATTGTTAAGAAAGCAGTTGAAGGGGATATTACTGAAGATATTCCTGCTTCAGCCTTACAATTACATCCAAATACTACTTTTATTATTGAACAAAATACTAGTTTAAAATTAAGTCGAATGGAATTACCTTGGCTATTTTTTAATATGGATT
>CAYPTZ010000397.1:0-1568 GCA_964413395.1 uncultured archaeon
CACGTTTGTTTGAGTTTAATCGAAAAATCGTAGTCACTAGATTTTATGATAAGAAAAACACATGTAATTCACCTATTATAGGTTAAAGGCATTCATTTTTTTATGCCCTTTCCATATGTAATCCATTTATATACACAATTTAATTATTAAAATAATTAGATATATTAAATTATTTTAGAAGGACCATGAAGAAATTCAAGATCAATACCTACCTTTCTTTGCAATTAGAAAAAGATGAGACGATTATCTATGTTAACAGAGAGCGTTTCAATCAATGTAAATTTTTACTCTTAAACATTCCCATTCCAGAATTAATACCTTTAGATCATATCGATTCTATTGATGAGGCTGCAGAAAAACTTGACCCCTCGCTAGAAGAACCAGAAGAAGAATCTGAAAGTATTCCTCCAGAAACAGAATTTTGGGGTCATTGTTCAAATCTTCAGGCATGGTACGAATATAATTATGATACACGTCTTTTACATTCCAATCTTGCTTTTCCTTTACTAAAAAAACTTGCTGAGGTTGGCGATCCTTTAGCTAAAAAAGTATTCAAAGAAGAGATTATCAAACGGTTTCATTCAGGCTACCTACCTACAATCAACTATTTGATAATCGAGAGATATCTTGATTATCTTGATGATGACATTAGTCTCATTTTTCTTGACTATAATCCTAAATTAGAGAAGACCCTTCAAAATTTTGAAGAAAAATCTACAAATATGGCCGTTTTTACTCTATTAGAGTTAGTGGATTATGGTGATCTAAGTGCTAAAAAGATGCTAAAAAACATTCAGATAACTAAGCTTAATTTATCTCATTTTAATCTAATTTATATTCCAGAATCCATTGGATCCTTGTGTTCCCTTCAAAAGCTTAATTTTGAACATAATAAATTAACCAATCTGCCAGAAGGATTAGGAAATCTTACTAATCTTAAAGAGCTTTATTTATATAAGAATCAAATAACAACACTCCCTGATTCGATAGGTAATTTGACTTCCCTTCAAAAACTTGACATAAGTTTTAATAAATTTAACACATTTCCAGAAGGAATAGGAAGTTTAACTTCTCTTCAAGAGCTTAATATTGAGAAAAATAAGTTAACAGCACTTCCCGAAACCATAGGTAATTTATTGTTACTTAAAACCTTAAATTTAGATCAAAATGAATTAATAACCCTCCCAGAATCGATAGGAAATTTAATTTCACTTCAAGAACTCTCTGTAGGGGACAATAGATTAGCTCGTTTACCCAATACCATTAGAAATTTAGCAAACCTTAAAGAATTCTATTTATTTGAGAATAAATTAACATCCCTCCCAGATGCTATAGGAAGTTTATCTTCCCTTCAAAGCCTTAATTTAGAAAAAAATTATTTTATGACCTTCCCAGAAGTGATTGGAAATCTAAATGATCTCCAAATCCTTGATTTAAGTACAAATAAATTAGAAACCCTCCCAGAAGCGATTGGAAATCTTAATAACCTCCAATTTCTATATATAATTTCTAATGAATTAAAAACAGTTCCAGGGGTGATAGGAAACCTTAATTCTCTTCAAATGCTT
>CAYPTZ010000397.1:1578-4150 GCA_964413395.1 uncultured archaeon
TATGTGATAATAATATAATATCCCTTCCAGAAACTATAGGAAATTTGTCTTTGCTTCAAAACATGTATTTAGACAAGAATAAAATAGAATTTATTCCAGATGCGATAGCAAATTTAACTTCTCTTCAAAGGCTTCATTTAATCGAGAATAAATTAACCACACTCCCAGAAACAATATTAAATTTAGCTTTACTTCAAAAATTTGAATTACTTCAAAATTATAACTTGAATATTACACCAGATTCGAAAAATCACAAAATTATAACAAAATTACGACAGAAGGGTATTAAATTTTTTATTGATTAGTTCAAATAGAGATCTTCACCTTGTGTTTATAGTTAAAATGAGGATTCTCAAAATCGAAATTATAAAAAAATGACCTTAATGTAAAACTCTTTTTTTGTAGCAAACTTTTTATTCTATATAATTCAGAACATCCTATCTGTTGTCAATGGTCCTTCCGAAAAATATGCCGATATTATCAACGAAATTCATTGCAGCAGTATTTTATAGATAAATAAAGTAAAAGTTTTAGATAATTGCTCAATATTCGAATGTCAAAAATTAAATACTAATTGAACTAATAACCTCTTTTGTTTTCCATAAAGATTTTTAATAGTACCAAAAAAAAAATGTCATTTTTAAAAATAAAAAATCACTATTTATTTATTTTTTTTTCCATATTTGAACATATCTGAGAGGAAATCAATTTAATACCCAAATCTTGAAATGAAGGTTTAATTTTAATAGTATCAGGATTTTCAAATATTCCAAATTGTGATAACAAGATTAAATTTTTTGAAGAAAAAACATGTACATTTCCTAAATATTCGTTTGTTTTAATCAGGTTTATTTGAGGAAATACCTGATGTATTTGTTTGATTTCCTGATTAAGATCAACATTTGGAGTAATTTTGTAAATATTCTTTAGATTTTTATCTGTGATTTTAAATTTTATTTTAAATTTTAGATTATTAAAGTAATGTTTAAAACGGTTCTTAGCTATTCCCTCAAGCGATATTTCGCTAAAAAATCCTTGATATTCATTAGAATTTGTCAAATAAAACATTTGTTTTAATAAATCTGATTCAAAAATATCTCTGTTTAATAAATCAAAAAGATCTACTTCATTTAATTCACTTAAAATATCACTAATAATCTCAATTTTATCTTTTAGATTATTTCTTATGTTGTTATCTAATTTAATATCAGTAAATTTTTCTAAAATTTTGGAAATACTGTAAATCTCCTTTTTAAGTGCTCTAAAATTGTCTCTAATGGGACTAGAATATCGTGAATTAACCGTTATTTTTTGGATATTAGATGGTATCGTTTCATTTCCAATACCAGTAGACATAATTTTCCCGATTAGTTCAAATATTAATTCTGAATCATTAATAACTAATACAGGGATTTCTTTTTCATCTTTAGATGGTAATTTTCTAATATTTCCTAATGGATAATATAAGCTTTGGGAATCAACTATTAGTAAATCTGTACGATAAAAATTATTATTTGGATAAAAATAGATATTTTTATAGTCTTCTATGCCATTATTTTTCATTTCTTTATATTTTGACATGTTTAGATAGAGTATTATTGGGATGTTTTCTTTAACATTATTTTGAATAAAATTTATAAGGACCTCAATCTCTCCAAAATAATTAGGACAGGAAATAATAATATATAATTCTGCCTTACTTATTGCTGATTGATAAAGATTAGTAATCCCTTGAAAATTAAGATCTATTTTGGCAAAATATGGAATTAAATTTTCAATTTTTTCAAGATTGCTTAAAAATTCATTAAATTCTTCTTTTAGTAGGTTTACTCGAAATTGTTTCAGAATAATGAAAAGATCTTCGAACAATTGTGGAAAATCAACAATTGAGAAATATCTATCTTCTTCCATCTTTTGAATTTCTTTCTCTGGATGTTGATAATTGTAAAAATTTCGCCAAATGGATTGGATCCTATACGGAAATGCTTCATGTTCAAAATATTTAGTAAAGTCCCTTTCAATAGGAAGATAAAATTTATCATTTCCAGAATGTGTGGGAATAGAATTGAAATTCAGTATTACATCTTTATTAGGGTCATAATCATAAATAAAATGTAAAAAGGATGACCAAGTTAAATTAGGTGACTTCATTATATTTAATCTATCTGTCCAAGTTACTTCCATTATTTCGCATTCATTAAAATTTGATGGAAAATGTGTAAAATTTAAAACATCAGAAGTTTTATGTAAATCAATTAGATTTCCAAGAGGATCTTGGGCGACAAAAATATGAATTAATTTTGGAGGTTCGTCGATAAAATGCGCATCTAATTTGTTCAATCGAATTTCTTCTTTAATATTTACTTCTAATTCTTAAAATTTAGTAATTGTTGCATGTGATTCAATCCATTCACCTGTTTTTCTTTCATTTTTAGTTTTCTTTTCAGGATAGAAATCACATAATTCAATATGAATAACTTCTTTGTTATTCCATTTTGCTCCCTGATATCTAAGTTCGAGAACTGTATATTGACCTTTTTTATTATCAGCTGTAATTATCTCAGATTCAAAT
>CAYPTZ010000398.1:0-4144 GCA_964413395.1 uncultured archaeon
AAAGATATTTTTAGAATCTACTCACTTTTTTATAATTTGGAACCTTATGACAGTAATATTGATATTAAAGATATAGCTGGCAATAATAATTTATTTTATAACTTAAGTACCATATCTATCTATGAACCTCTTTATATGAAAGATACCCAATTAATAACTAAGCTTGATTGGATAGGAAATAGTACAGATAAAAGTTATGATTTATTAACTAATAATAATGTTTTAGAAAATAATTCAATGATAGATAATGGTAATAATGGAATTCAAATAGATAATTGTATCAATTTAACTATTACTGAGAATATTGTTAAAGGAAATAAATGGGATGGAATATATTTGCAATTTTTACAAGATAGTATAATTGATGCAAATAATATTCAAAATTGTCGTAATGGAATTTCATTTATTGGTGCGGAAAATAACACGATTACTAATAATATTATTAGCGATAGTATCAAGTTTGGGATGGATTTAGAAAATTCAGATTTAAATAATATATTGCTAAATACCATTAGTAATTCTGGAAACCAAGGTATTTATATCTACTCTTCGAATAATAACACGTTGCAAAATAATATTATTTTAAAAAGTGGTCAAGATGGGATTTATATATCTAATTCAGAATATAACCAAATAAATTATAATTTTCTTCGTCAAAATCAAGGAAATGGAATTGTAATACGTTTTTCAGTAAATAGCACCATTACAGAAAATTATATTATTGAAAATACAGATTATGGCCTTAATTCCCACTATAGTAATGATAATGATTTCAGTAGAAATTTCTTTTCTAGAAATAATGATTGGTCTTTATTATTACAAACCTCCGATAATGGACTAGGAAATAATTGGACAAATACAGAATTTTTAGAAGCTTTAATTGATAATGACTCAGATGGATTATCCAATTTTGATGAACTTTTTAATTATTTCACAGATCCAAAATTATATGATACCGATTATGATTTTTATAATGATGGTATTGAAATTTATTATGGAACAGATCCAAATGATCGAGACAGTAAACCTATATTTACTAATAAATATTGGCAATCCATTGACTCTGGACGAAATATTATTGAATGCATAGATGAAAATGGTACAGTTTTATTTGATTTAGTCGCAACAGTATCAAATAACACAAGGGTCAAGTTAATTGCGGACACAAAACAATCTCTTGTATACTTGTCTAATTGGACTCTAGAGTTAAATTTAGAATTCGATTACTACTATGGAATAGATTTTGAACATTCAATGTATGTTGAAGGAAACACAACAATCAGTTTCTATTTCCCTGATGATGGAACCAATGTATCAGACTATCAAATATTTCAATTAGATTTAAATGATTCAGGTGGAGAATGGAGAAATGTATCCAAGGCAGATATTTTAATTTCTGAAAATCAACGGAAAATAATTATATATAATGTGAGTCCGGATGCAATATTTGGTATAGGTATTGATCCAAATCATGCTTATTTACCAAAAACAACACCTAATGTTCTACCACTTGGGATCCCAGGATATAATTTAATATATTCAATGTTATTTGCATTTTTCGGAGTCATATTATTAATTAAACATTACAATAAGGGAAAATAATTTTTTTTTTTTCTCAATTTTCTAATAGAAAAAATATCCTTTAGAAAAATCCACATTATTGAATGTCCAAAATCGTTCCCAATTAATTTTAAGTATATGGTATTAACTATCAAAACTAATATGAAAATTTTAGAAAAAAAAAAAAGCAATAAAAAAAGTCAATATAAATTGATAACTGCGATTTTGCTTTTTGGATTTTTTACTGGCTTATCAACTCAATCCACACACAATATAAATTCCTCTCATCTAAAAGACAAAATTTTTACAAAAAAAATGTTAATTTCACCCAATATTGCATCTGTAGTGTTAGAGACCATTTTTATTAATGGTTCAGATCCAAATAATGATTGGCTTGATTCCCTCTATGTTAGCGAAGGAGTAGGATCAGAAATCTCACCTTATGTTATCAAAGATTTAGTAATTGATGTTCAAGGAAATGGTTCAGGAATGGAAATAATCAATTCTGATGCGCACGTCGTCATTCAAAATTGCTCGATTACAAATACTGGTGAAAATATTGAAACAGCTGGTATTAAATTAGAATATTCTTCAAATATTACTATAAATAATTGTACTATTTTTAATAATGGTAATTATGGAATTAATATTGACATAGGTAATCAAAATAATACAATATCAAACAATCATATTCACAATAATCGAATAGGAATTTCATTAAGTAGTTCTAATACTACAATAAACAATAACAATATTTCAAAAAATATTGAAATGGGAATAGATATTCAAATAGCAAATCATAATATTTTAAACAATAACATTTCTGATAATGGAAATTATGGAATTTATGGTTTAAATGTTATAGATAACATGATAATTTCAAATAATTCCTTTTCAAAGCACATTATTGACGATATTTTTATATATATCCTTTCTAATTCACAAATAACAGACAATAATTTTACATCAGGAGGGATATACATAATTTCCGGTAATAATCTTGATTTTGATCAAAGTAATTTATTAAATAATAAACCAATTCATTATTATGAAGACAAGAATAACCTCATTATTGATGGTAAAAATATCGGTCAATTAATATTGATAAATTGCAGTTATTCAACTTTTGATAATCTTGAAATTTCTGATACAAATATTGGAATTTACTTGACACAGAGCACCAATATCACTTTCAATAATAATCAAATTATCAATACTTCAAATGATGGAATAAGAATAGTAGAATCTCCAAATACGACCTTATATTCAAATATAATTAATAATTCGGGGATAAGATTGGTAAGCACGTCAGAATTCTTCATCGATGAATCTAATTTAATTAATGGAAAATTTTTCAAATATTTCCAAAATGAGAATAATTTGGTTCTCAATGGAAATATTGATAATATTGGTCAATTAGTCTTAAAAAATTGTAATAATGCAATTATTGAAAATTTTTGTATCTCAAATACCTCTTATGGATTGGAGATTATTGATAGTGATTATATTGAATTAAGAAATAATACTTTTTCAAACAATAATGAATGGGGAATAAAAATGGACAATTCTGATCACATTATTATCGAAAATAATTCAGTGATTAACAATGGTGATGTTGGAATTAACTTATATAATTGCCTAAATTTCAGTATTATTGAAAATACTATTCAAAGTAATAAGTTAGACGGAATATCGTTAGCAGGTGTTAATATTAGTATTATTGAGAACAATAAAATTGAAAAATGTGGCCAAAATGGAATCTTATTAAATGGAGCGCATAATAATTCCATTTATAATAATAACATTAGTAATTGTGAAATGAGAGGTATGATGATATTTGATTCTGATTTAAATATTATAGAAAATAATTCAATTTTAAATTCTGGAACTTATGGTTCATACTTTACTAGTTCGAATAATAACACTTTTAGTAAAAATTTTATTCAATTTAGTGGAGAAGATGGAATATATATGATGACTTCAGAATTTAACCAACTTACAAACAATACAATACGACAAAGCATAAAAAATGGCTTTCAATTGTATCACTCATTTAATAGCACCATTGCGAATAATATTATAATAGAAAATGGAAATTATGGCCTTTGCTCAAATATTAGCGATGGAAATGAATTCAATCATAATTTTTATTCTAGAAATAATGATTGGTCTGAATTATTACAAACCTATGATAATGGAGTTGATAATTTATGGACAAATACAGAATTTTTAGAAGGTTTAAGAGATGATGACACAGATACACTAACAACCTTTGATGAACTCTTTAATTATTACACAGATCCTAATTTGCTAGATACGGATTATGATTTTTATCCAGATAATATTGAAGTTTTGTATGGAACTGATCCAAATAATCCAAATATTAAACCAGTGATTACCAACAGATATTGGCAAAATGTAAGTAGCAATCGAAATATAATTGAATGTATAGATGAAAATGGGAAAGTATTATTTGATGTCATTGCAACCTTATCGAGTTTTACTAATGTCAAATTGTATTGTGATACTAATTTGTCCGATTTTATGCTTGAAGAATGGATTACAGACCTGAATTTAGAATTTG
>CAYPTZ010000399.1:0-4133 GCA_964413395.1 uncultured archaeon
AAAAAAACGATAAAAAGTGAAATGATGAATGAAAAATAGGAAAAAAATCCAAATATTAGGTTTTCTATTGATATGTATCATTGGAATAAGTTTTAATCCTGTATCAGGAAAGGATCTAACCTATGATCCTGATGCACCGGTTCTTGGTGATGGGCCAGATATAAGAGTAAAAGTAACGTTTTTAAGAGCTAAAATTCTTGACGATGGTGATAGCTGGGGTCCAGGAGAAATAAGTTTCAATCATTTATATAAGATTGGACTAAATCCTTTTTGGACTACTACTTTTAATACTGAAGAATTTGTTGTCAGTAATGGAGCCATAATCAATCTTAATCGTATAGTGTTTGATGTGATTGTTCCAGCAAAAACGACATTTATTTTTTATTTAGTTGCTGAAGAACGTGATTTGAATCCCCGACCTTGGCCTCTTCCACTAGATAACAAATGTAGTAAAATGATTTCTGTAAATGATATTAGTGGTAAAGGTCTTACATATTGGACACAAATTAATACTGCTTTAGGAATTGAAGGCAAGGTTATATTCCAATGGCAAGTAGAATATTTCCTTGTAGTATAGAAGATAGATTTCATTTGCTTCAAGTTAAATTTCTATATTCTGGAAGAATATTTGACTGAGTGATGATTTAAATTCAGGTGATCTCTGTGAGGAGGTTTAATATTATTGTGATCACTGAATTTTTTTTTTTTATTCCGTCAATAATGTTATAGTTTTTTATTTTTTATATTTACCTAACCGAAAAGCCGCTTTGAATCCTCCAGCAATAGCCTCATAGATGGTAGCGACTTTTTTGGCATCCCCAATAAATTTTATTTCAGGGATATGTCGAGTTGCATCGCTTTCTTTTAACGTTTTTAATTTTTGTTTTAATTCTTTTCCAAGGGTTTTGTTGGGTGTCACACCTGTCGCAAGAATAAATGTATCAACATCGGAAATAGTGTGCATGGATTTTTCCTCATCGTCTTTAAGATTGAAGTGCACAGAATTATTTGAAAATTTGGTAATGTTTACATTGGTCTGAACTTGAACATTTAATTTCTTCAATTCATCCAAAAAGACCCATTTAGTCGATTTTCCTATTTGTTGTCCAATTTTTGGGAGATATTCCAGTAAAATTACTTCACGGTCTCCTTGATAGGTGCGTTTCATCGCATTTTCGATAGGTAGCGCGTTATAATATGCGAGAAATTTTGCAACTTTTGGATCCATGGCTCCCTTTTTTGCAGCCCATAATGCAGTTTCTACTCCGGTGGCCGAGCCCCCTATTATGACCACTTTCTTTCCGATTAAATAATCTCCAGCTAAAGCTTGATCTGCAAAACAAATTTGACAATTATCCGATCCATCAATACCTTGGATATCAGGAATATTGAAATTAACCCCGGTAGCACATAAAACAATATCCGGGTCTTGCTCAATAATTTTTTCTGCTGTCATCTCAATTCCAAGATGATATTCAATTCCTAGCAATTTTAACTGATATTGATAATATTCTATGATATTGAGGAGTTCTTCTCTTCCAAATGGAATTCCGGATACAATGATTTGTCCGCCTAAAGAGTGTGATTTTTCATAGAGAATTACTTGATGGCCCAAGATTTTAACTTGCTTGGCGGCCTCAAGTCCGGCAGGACCGGCACCTATAATAATTATTTTTAATTGTTTATCTACCGCTTTTGGTGTTTGATATTTTAACTCATTCATTGCTAAAGGATTGACCATACATTTTAATATTTTCAATTTGAAAATTCTATCAAAACAAGCCTGATTACAACCAATACATAAACATATTTCTTTTAATTTATTTTCTGATACTTTTTTTGGGAAATCTGGATCAGCGATAGCTGCTCTAGCAAGGCAAACCGCATCCGCATAAAAGTCTTGGAGTAAATTTTCGGCTAGTATGGGTTCATTAATTCTATTACTGGCAAAAACCGGAATATTTACAACTGATTTAATTTCTTTGGCTAAATAGGCAAAAGTCGCTCGAGGCACATCCATTGGAAGTTGAGGGATTCTAGTTTCATGCCAACCTCCAGTAACATTAATATAGTGGACTCCTGCATCTTCATAGGCTTTGGCAACAATTTTTTTTTCATGATATGTATTACTTCCAGGAACAAAATCATCTCCTGAAAGTCTTACACCAATATTTATTTGATCGCCAAGTTCTTTTTGTATTTTTTTAATTAATTCTAATGGAAATAATAATCTTTCATGAATTGAGTTTCCACCATATTTATCAGTGCGTTTATTTTTTAAAGGGCTTAAAAATTGATCAATCAAATATCCGGCACTACTCAATAATTCAATAGAATCAAAACCTGCCTTCACTGCTCGTCTTGCTGATTCCACTATAATATCTTGCACTTCTACGACTTCTTGGGTACTAAGTTCTCTTGGTGTTTCATGGGTGAATTTAGAGTAAATAGCTGATGATGAAACTGCAGGACCACCAATAACTTTGCTATAAGCATATGCTCCCGCATGATAGAGTTGGGCACAAACTTTTGCTCCCTCTTTATGAATGGCTTCTGTTAATTTTGCTAATCCAGGAATGAATTTATCATCATATAACGAAGGCATAGAAGGAACTCCCTGACCTCGTTTTGAAACACCAATTCCTCCAATAATAATGAAAGAATAGCCTCCTTCGGCTCTTCGGCGATAAAATTCAATGCATTCATCATTTATAAATCCTCCCTCTGAATCTCCTAAATGAATTGCAGGGATGATCATACGGTTTCGTAAGGTCATGTTACCAATCTTAAGTGGTTCTAAAAGCTTGAAAAATTTCATATTTCTTTACCCTATCTTTTAATTTTTAAAAATTTTTAATATTTCTGATAAATTAGAATGATATAAAAAAAAAAATTAGAAAAATATATTCGTAAAATCAAATATATTCTTGAAAATATTTTGTAAACTTCCTACTAAACGAGCTCCATTATAATATTTTAAAAAGGAATGCTTTTCCTCCACTAAACCGACTTTTTCAGAGACTTCATTCCAATTTTGCTGGAGTATTTCCCCTCTATTTCTAAAATCCTGAATCAATTTCATTATTACTTGATTAAGTCCAATTGGAGGGACTCTTTGAGCGAGGGTATGTCGTAGTTGATCGGCTAAAATTGAATATACATGAAGCAATTCCTTAAAATAGCCAATTAGAAAGTCACGTAAATTGATTTTTTCGATAAAATCATATAATTTATGTAATATTGATGCGATTTCTTTAAGAGAATCTCCAACTTCTTCAATTAATTTTGCCAATAAACGTAAATCAATTAATTTTTTATGGCTATAATTTAATGGTTTAGAAATTTGAGGATTTTCGAAGATAGTACGAATTTGTCGGACAATAAAAAAATAATATCTATCAATTTTCATATCTTGTTGCTCAATTTCAGGTAATTTATCATAAGACCGATTTTCAAGCGCATTTAAGATATCTTCTATCATCCAAAGTAAAATACTGAAACATTCCCTAAGGTATCTTGGAATATTTTCTTGAAAAATATTTTCAGGAGTTTCAGTAAAAATATTTTTAATTAATATTTTTCGACTTGATTCTCTATTTACATTCCAATTAAATAATAATCTTGTTTGAGTTTTTTCTATCTGTTCTATAAAATCTTTTGGGATAGGGTGTTTGCTTTGAATTTCCATTCCTGAAGCTCCATTCATATAATAGCTTATCAGCATTAAAATAATTCCTCTATCTTCAATAAAATGTGGATTTTCATTCATCAAATCATCTAATTCTAAGAGTATGATTTGTTCTTTTGATTCCTTTTTTAATTTTAATGGATAAAGGGAAAGGGAACCATCTGGATTCTCATAAACATTTACTGTTGGTTCCTTTTCATTTTCTTTTGAAGATATTTTATCAAAATTATTTTTTTTAATCCAATGGATTGGTAATGTAATTGCATATGAATACCGAGCAAAATTCTGAATTTTACGTTGATGAGATTCCATTTTAAAAATCCTTTTCTGCTTCTAAAACTGAAAGATATAATAAAAAGTATTCGATCGTATATAAAAAATAATATTCAGTTCTTAAGTCTACAAGTTATTTTTAAAATAAAGTTTTTTTCTCAAAAATAAAAGA
>CAYPTZ010000400.1:0-4131 GCA_964413395.1 uncultured archaeon
GATTTATCCAAAAATAAAAAAAATTTGAACAGGTTATTTTATCATGACTCCTAAATATAATATATTAACCCAATGGTATGTTGATCTTAAGAGAACTACAAAGTTAAGGGAAGGCATTTTATTGCTATATGAGCAGTATTGTGTCGAATATGTTTTTTTCTTTAAAGATTTGCATATCCTTCCTAAAGAATTATACATTCGAGGAGAGAAAACGTTAGTTAGTCGGTTTTTTGAACGAATAATTCTGCAAATTAAAAATGGATGGCTTTCTTTTGATAAATAACATCAGGAAAAAAATTGCCTTACTTCAAATAGATTCATTTTTTTATGTGCGGGAATTTTCTTTAATGAAAAAGATTTTTCTCTCAAGTTTATATTTATCTTTTGGTTACTTCTGCGTTTAATATTTTTAAGATTTACAAGTACGAAAATAGATTCACCTGGATTGTTATTTCTTTTTTTCTCTCTATTACTTTTTTCTAAATAAAATCCTTCCTGATCCATTTCTTCTAAGAATTCCTTTGATTCGATGTAATCCTTCAAGATATGACCATGATACCCATGAATAATACAAATCTTTTCAATTCGTTTTTTCCAGCATTGGCGTAAAGTTTCCAAGATAGTATCCATCGCTTCCTGAAAGCGTAAATTATGTAAATCACATGTTAGCAGCTTCATCACCCTGAATAATAATTACATTTATAATCGTGCTAGAAAATATAAGGAAAAAATAACAGGCAGATGCATATTTTAGAAAAAATTAAAAATTTAAAAATGAATATAGTTAGTCTTATTTTAATATCTGAAGGTCCTTTGAAGTTGAAATTGCATGTTCCGCATTAAGTCTTTGGATTAATTCATGATCAGGGGATAAAAATGTCTCCAGATACTGACATTGGGCACAGGTTGCATACCTTTCCACTTCGCTGAGTTCTAATTTAGACACTGATGCTGGCTTGATTTTGAGCTTCTGAATCGTTTTATCCACATTGCGCACATGTAAAATACGCAATTTTTCTCTGGCCTTTTGCTCATTGAGTTTGATCTCTCCAAAGGTATCACTTCGAATTTGTAAAAGCTGAGGCATGATTCGCTTCATTTCATATGAACCGGTTGGAAAAGGAGGCATATTACTCCAATAGAAATCTTTGAGTTGGGTTAGGGAATAAAATGACGAAGGTAGCTGTTTTAATTTCATATCATGCAAAGATAGATGAGTTAATTGAGGCATATGGGAAAAAATATCTTCAGGTAGGGAAGATATATTTCTCCCCGCCAAACTTATACGAATTAATTGAGAAAAATTTTTAAAAGAATTTGGAATTGTGGTAATTTGATTGTTATCTAAATAAAAATCTACCAAATCAGGAAATAAATCAGGAAGTTGAGATAATATAGCAAGAAAATCTATTTCAAGAACATTAATATCCCCTCTAATTTGTAATTTGACTACAGTATTTGATGTGTCTTTTTCATATTTCCATTGACCAACACCTATAATATTATCTTTTGACCGATCTGAACATAATTTTATCCTTTCAAGGAGTTCCTGTTGTGGAGTAGGAAGATCTTCCCTCTTAACGAAATCTTTTTTTCCTCCTAAATTTACATAATATCCCAAACCCATTTTTTTTGTTTCCTTTTTATTTAATATTAAATTATAAATCCACCTATTATAATATACCGCTTTCAGAGTGGAGGTTTAGTATATTATTTAACCTCCAAACATGATTTCCCTTAGATGATCCCATTGTAATCGCATCATAGAATCTGCATCGATCGAATGATGATAATTAAACCACCATTTTTCCATATTAGGATCAATTCCAATAAATTCTGCAGATTCAGGATCAGTTAATATTCCAAATGCTTTCTGAATAACCATGGCCTCCTTAAATTCTATAAATTCTTCAAATTCTTGAGTTGATAAATGTTGCAAGATATATTCAAAAGATTTGACTTTATTTTCCTTGAAAACCTTCAGTAGTAGATTGAAGTCTCTTTCGGTTATGAGGGGGGCAATGATACCGATATATTTCACATTCTTGGGTATTCCTGATGATGTTTTATCATAATAGAAATGATACGCTTCAGCACTTGGATAGGTGTTATAGATTGGACAAAATCCTTTCCAATTTTGTATATTCTTTGGATCTGGCCCATTTACTAATGCATTACATCCTAAATCTTTATCAGGACCATAAATATGTCTATTTTCTTCTTTTCCCCCAAATGGTTGTGTTTTTTCCCCATATCCAAGATTTTCAATCATCACTATTTTTCCTTCATCATTTAGCATTTGAAGGCCAAAATCGAGAAACATCCCCCTATTTTCCCCATCCGTATGGGTAAACTTTACCCTTACATCAATTTTCTCTTTAGTAAGAAATTTGCAGTTTAATTTATCAAAAATATTCGGGGGAAGAATTGTCTCAAAATACCCTGTTTCCACCAATTTTATCATTGTGCGCTTTTCAAAATAACTTCGGGTTCTGACCGTAAAAGTAAACCCGTTCAGTTCTACATCAAAAGAAAGAGATTTTGCATTTTCTAAGCCCCGAGTAAGTGATTGAAGAAATTCATTCAACGGAGTATATTGCATTTCCTGAATTAAAATTCGATCAGATCCTTGGTAAAACCCATAAGCCTTCGTTAAATATTGGTTAAATCTCGTGACATCCCCATTAAATAAGGTCTCGATAAAATAATGGATTACCGTTTCAAACCAAAGTAATTCATTTGTGGTTAGTATTGAATGTTCTCTTCCGAATTCTAATTTTCCATAGAGCTTTTCCATTCGAGTGCAGTAATCATTTCTTACTTTATCCCCTTCTTTATATTGGTTTATCGTAAATAAGTCAAATTGATGTAAAGTTTGGGTGATATGATTCATAAATTTGGCAATATCTAACGAAATGGCTTTAAATTTACTGTTTGGTCCTAAATATTTCCCATAATTCATGGTTTTTATTCCTAGTTTGAAAAAAGGAATTAAAGAATCATATAATTCACCCTTTTGACTTAAATATGCTTGCTGAGGGGTAGTTAAACTAAAAAGATCCTTAAATCCATCTTCAAAATTCCGATAGTCATTTTGGGTATCTCCAAAAAACCAGTGATCTATAATATCTCTTTGTTCAGTTGATAGAAAATCTCGATTATCACTTTGATCATTCCAGCTATTGGCCCACTCATCTAATAATATACGCCAATTTGGCAAAGTTTGGCTTGAATATAGTGAAGATTCTAATAACCATTGATTGAGAGTTTTTCCATTTTCTCCCTCTACTTGACCATGTAAAATATTTTGATTAATTAGATTATTTAAGAGTTCGTATCCCACAACATTCCCTTGGATATCATAAATTGGATTATCTAATTTCGCATCAATAAGAGTTTTTAAAGCTTGTAATCCATGTTTCAGTTTTGTCCAAGATTCTCTCGAATGTAAATTATGAGGGCCCATATATTTCGTAAAAATTGATTTAAGTCTATAAGTATCAAAAATATTCGTTTTATGAGATTTTGAACTTGTTATTGTACTGCTAACCATCAAGTAATTTATAATATGTCCATAAATATCCATCCGTTCTTGTAATGCTTTTTGATTAACATCAGAATGAAATATTTCTGTAAAGGACATTCCATTGATCTCAACACCAAAATAAGTTTCAAGGTTATTTTGACTTATTTCATCTAAATATAGAAAAGAATCTCTTTCTTCTGGATTTAAAAATTTATTCATATATTCTGGATCTGTTACTATTTCAAAGGGGAGTTGTGTATCTCTCATACCTTTTTTAATATAATTTTGATATTCTTGTAAGGCATTTGTTTCCGTTTTTTTATATTTTATTATATAATAATTGATAAAACTCTCTTTTAATTCTGATCTTGCTTCAGGAGATTGATATATCCTATTATCAAAGGTTACATATGGATTTTTAGAGAAAAATTCTTGGAGGAGTTCTAAATCAAAAGTATTCTTTTTCGCCTCTAATTCAGAATTAACAAATTGCTCAGTATTCAATAAATCATTCACCTGATCTTTATAATAATTTCCACTTATTCCTTTTTTTTTATAACTATCGGGATAATTAGAAGATTTTATTGGATCTAGATACTCGATCA
>CAYPTZ010000401.1:0-4126 GCA_964413395.1 uncultured archaeon
AGTGAAGAAAATCAAAAAAAAGTAAAAAATGTGAATCTTGATAGAACCTCATAAAGAATCAAAATTTTATTCAATTCTTTTTTTTTTTTTAATTATTCTAAATTTTATCATTTCATTTAAAAATTTTTAGGAGTCTATTGCTAAGCAAAAGGAAATATAAAAATATCAATAATAATAAAAAATTGGTCTTTATTAAAAAAAAAAATTATGTTGGAGGTAAAGTATCAATTATTCCAACATAATATTGAGATACCAGTAATGCGTCTACTATATTAATTACTCCATCTTCATTCACATCTGCCAATGAAAGATCTATATCAACTTCTTGACCTACATAATATTGAGAAATTAATAAAGCATCTACAATATTAACTATTTCATCATGATTTACATCACCTAAATCAAATGGAGGTGTAACAGTAATGGAATTACTTATTCCTATAGGATTTCCAATGACATTCGTATCAGAATCGGTGAGATCATTTACTTGTATAGAAATAGTAGATGTACCCTCTGCAAAAGCATTCCATTGAATTTGGAAAATTTCTAACATCTGACTTGGTCCTGCACTACTTGTTGAAAATCCGGCAATAGTAGCAGTACCTGCATTATTATCAATATTTTGGACTATAGAAAGACCAGAAATACTTGATATAATGGCTGAAATTTGAATAATACCAGGATCAAAGGTTATATCTAAACCAAAAGCAGCGAAATTTTGAGTTCCAGTATTAACTAAAAATGCAGAATTAAATACATCACCAACACTTGGATTTTCTATATCTGCCATCCAAACCTCTCCACCATCAGTATTTTCAGGTGTTACAATGACAATTACAGAATCAAAAGCAGAAGCTCCTTCAGAATCTACAACAGTAATTGAATACATATAGGTATCAACAGGTAATCCATCAATATTAATTAATATTATATTTCCAGATACCCAAGATCCTGAATCCACAATAATTCCATCTTGAGAAATGGTATATGTCGCAGGATTATCATCAATAGCAACCCAATTAATTGAATTTCCTGCATTTCCTACTTGATATGATATATCTGCAGGTTGTGATAGAATTGGAGATTTATTACCATCAGATGCTTCTGAAACGATGAAAGCAGCATCAAATACTAATGGAGAATTCCAATAGATTGTATGTTCACTAGAAGTCCACTCAGTATTAGTATTTGTATAGCATTTTGCCGAAAATTTAGAAGTCATAGCGTTTTCATACATATTTGGGCCCCCTGGTAAAATACCCTTTGGAAGACCTTCTTTTCCATCAAAACTATAAATATTACTAAAAACAGCAGTCGTACTTCTTGTTCCATAACCTGAGACCATACTAATTTGCATTGGATTTATTCCTAAAATGTAATTCATATTTGCTCTTACCATTTCTCCATAAGAAGGTTGATAATCACCTAATAATTTACTTCCAATAACAATATCCATTGGAATATTTAAGACCATCATATTTGATCCCCACCAATATTGCCAAGCTTCAAGTGAATTACGCCAAGCAACTCGATTAACTCGGTCAATTTGAGCAGTTCGCCATGATGAAAATTTTGGAGTAATCCAATCAATGAATGATTGGTCAGGATTATTCACATTTAAATAAGTGAAAAATGCTGGAAGTTCATTTGAACCAACAAAATGTCCACTTTCTGGATTATCAAGAGTAGATGCAAATTGATTATAATTTGAAAGAAAATAATTATTATAAGCAGATTGGCCCGTTGCAAGATATAAACAAGCTGCAGCAAATAATCTATCATCTTGATCATTATCGTCTGTATATGGTCCTGAAGGGATACCAATATAATTAGGATTATTTTCTAAATATGTCCAACCCAATTGAGCTGCTGCCAACATTTCAGATGCAAAAGTTGGATCAAGATCATCATAAATTGTGGATGCACGAGCTAAAACAGCGACAGAATCCGCGGAAGAAGGCGTTGGCATTATATTTTGTTCCCCGCCATCCCCAATATCTTTAATAGCTCTTTGTGATTCACTGATATCATCACCTATACTTTGAACTCGATGGTAAAATCCACCTGATGTTGCATCTTGCATATTCAATATGAATTCGAGCTCTATTTTTATTTCATCTAAGATATCAGAGATTCCATTGCCAGATTCTGGAATATTTAGGTGATTGTCAGAGAATTGCTCAGGAAACAGCTCATATGCCCATAATAGATCTTGAATCGCTGTTGCTCCTGCATTGGTGTATTTTCCAAAATCACCAGCATCATACCAACCGCTTGAAACATCTTTTGTGATACCGTTATATCCAGATTCCAGAGGGGCATTAAAATCTTGCGAGTGAAAAGATGTATGTGGATATCCATCGGCATTAGGTTCTGTTAATTCTTCATTTGCTCGTTGATAATAGAAATATCTTGAAGCATCTATTAAAAGGTCATCATAAATATTATCCCCAATTTCAAATATGGGTGAATTAGCGATCCCCGAAGCAAGAACTGAAATATAATAACTTCCAGGTGTATCTACTGAGGAAAAATCAGCATTTAATACTTTTTCGCCCGAAACATCAGGATCATATTCTGTGACTAAGGAAAGAGTTCCAGAATAAGCAAGACTATCATCTATAGCATTTCTTACTTCAAAACTTGTCCCCACATCTGCAGTTAATTCTTCTACAAAACCACTTACTAATGCATATTTTTCAACACCAGTAACATAGCCAAGTTGATTTACTTTAATTTCTGGGAAAGAACTCTCAGTTTGAGGTGATTGAATATCAATATTGTTTATCCAAAATTCCATTGGTACAATACCTCCAGAAGGACCAATAACGAGACATAAAATCTGATCCAAATTAATTTGACTTCCAGGAGGAAAGATTTGAGATAAAGGAATCGAAACATGTTGCCATTCAGTAGTTAAAGATACAAAATTTGAACTCGGAGCAGTTACATCAATACTTTCTTCAGCTCTTTCATATACTTTATCTCGAAATCCAATTGAGAATTGTTCACCACCAACATTTCCTAAAATATTAAATTCTAATGTTCCTTGGGCTAGATAAGAATTAAGACCGACTGTATTCCAACCAGCAAGGACAATTAATCCAATCCACCATTCAGTAATTTCCATCACATTTACACGTAATGAAGGCAATCCATCATAAGTTTGAGTCCAATCCAATGGAAACATTCCATTTTCAGTTTCTAATGCACCTATTGCATCTCCAGCCCATCCTCCAGGATTACTATCTTCTAATATTTGAAGAGTTTGTAATTGATTATACCCTTCTGGGGGAGCCTGAATATTTGGATTGACTTTGCCATTATCTTTCTTTTCTAAAGAACTATCTGACCAATTACCATAAGATATACTAAGTGTAAAGAGCAAAATTAATCCAAATACCCCTATATTTTTGTAAAGATTTGATTTTTTAATCATAATCATCATTTCATAAAGAGTTATTATTTTATAGACGAATTATTAAACGAAATTTCAAATTTTATTAAAAATTTTATAATAAAATGAATTTTCATGTAATTTCATAGAAAAATACAGCATATATTTAATTTAAAGAAGCTAGGAGTCATTTTATCCTTGAAAATTAAGATAAAACTTATCAGGGAACTCACTACATATAAAGGACTAGGAGTAAAATTTAGAAATTATTACTTGAGAATTGAAATAAAATTAATCTTATAGCCTTTAATGAAGATAATTTTGAAATGATGGAAGATAAATTGATTCAGAAAAATTTGATAATTTTACAAACCTATAGAATGTAATTTCCGGATATTTATTTGAAGTAATAATTTCTCTAATTATAGGTCGAAATTTTTTATTTATACCTGACATTTGCATATCTACTTGCAATTGCATTATTTTAATTTGATATTTCTCCATGGAAATCACACCATCTCTCGTCTCTTGAACTAATTCAGTCATTTTTTTTGAATAATCATATGAGATTGCATCTGAATCTTTACTCTTCTCTTTTTTTTTTGAAGATTTTCTGAGATAAATAAAATAAAAAATCCTTGTGAATGAAGAACACATTCACTTCTAACCCCCGCACTTTTTTCCAATTGCTTGATCCAACCCTTCCGCCAAAATTAATGCATCTTCGCC
>CAYPTZ010000402.1:0-4123 GCA_964413395.1 uncultured archaeon
TTGGGAATAAGGTTAGTTTATTATAAGAAAGATCAAGTAAATATAGTGTCTTTACATCGCCTAATTTATCAGGAATCGAATTTAATTGATTAGAATTAATTTTTAATTCTGTTATTAATTTTAAATTACATAAACATTCAGGAAAAGATATGAATTGATTAGAATTTAGGTTTAATTTTTTAAGATTGGGTAATGACCCCATTGAATCAGGTAAACTACTTAGCTCGTTTCCACTCAAATCTAACACATTTAACGATTTTAAATTCATAATGCTTTTTGGAATGTTTTTTAAAGAATTGCCAAATAAATTTAATTCTTTAAGAGATGTTAAGTTTAAAAGTCCAATAGGTAATTCAATTAATTTATTTCTTCTCAATTCAATACTCTCTAATAAATTTAGATTTTCAATGGAATTAGGAATTATAGAAATAGCGTTATCATTCAAGATTAGTTGTTTAAGTGAATTTAATTTTCCAATTGATTCTGGAAGAGTAGATAATGGATTACAATTTACAACTAAAAGTTCTAATGATTGTAGATACCCAATAGATTCAGGTAAAAAATGGAGTTTATTCTTACTTAAAATTAATTTCTTTAAGGAATGCATGTATCCAATATATTGAAGAATTTCATCCAATTCATAATTAAAAATATTTAATTCTACACATGATTTTAAATCAGAAAATACGTCTTTAAAAACAGATTGTGAAGAAAATCCTGGCTTTACTAAATGATGTGGAAAGAATCTATTACCATCAAGCCGTAATTTAACAATATGGTTGCTTTGGACAACATAACCATTTTGTGCATCGTCCAAATCTGTGATAGAAGAAATTTTTTTACCCATAGCTTCTTCTAACGCTAATATTACAGCTAATTCTCTTTGATCTAAAGGGACATTTTTATGCATTAAAATATTCTTTGAATCAAGAGGGGATGGTTTATTTGTATAATCCATATTTTTTAAACCTACAATATCTTTTTTATCAGAAAGAAGAATTAGAGAGAATAAATCTTCTTAAGGATTGCAATTATAGCGAGTTTACATGCAATTATTTTTTTTATTTTGCATTCATAAAATGACTTCATCATATTATATCTTAATCTAATATATTTTGTAGTATTGTAGTAAACCCAAACTTATAAAGACATAGAATGGAAATTTAAGACTAATTTTATCATATATAAAAGAAACATTAGAATAATAATGACATTGATACAAAATTTTCTTCGATAATGATTGGTTTAAATAGAGTTTGAAGGAATTTATCTAATCTAATCGAATATAATTTGCCCTACATTATAGTATAAATCAATATTTATGGAAATAACTAATAAGAAATTTTTTTTTTTGAAATTGGGAAAATTGAAATATTTTTATAAAATATTTTTAAATCGAGCATTTACTAACATTTCACAATATAACAAGTTACTTTTTTTTTAATTTGATCACACTCTAATTAGATTTCATTTCAATTTCCTTCAAAATTAGAACCTATCAACAAAATTTTTCATGAATTTATCGATTCCTCAAAAAAAGAGATATTCACTTAAACAATCTTGAGAATTTATCAATTGGTAAAACATTCTTAAGATAATGGTAAATTTTAACATGATCTTCAGGAAATAATATGAGTGCTCTCAATTTTGCTTCTTTTTCAAATTCTTCATCATATTCGCCCATTATTGTGTAAAATTTTTTTTTTGTCTTGAAGGTAACCTCGAAAAATTGAAGTGAATGTGTGATCTCTTCAAAAATCACTGCGGCTCGACAATTATACGGAATATAGAGATGCTCTTTTCCATATGCTGCCCTATCATACGTTATCGTTAAATAGATAAGGTATTCTTCGTAGTTTATAAATTTATTCCACCAATATGTTATAGAAGAAATTTTGTTCTCAATCCATTTATGAGGGGTTATCTTAAATTGTGCAGATGGATAAAAAAAATCTTTAATCATAAATACGACATCGTGCATAAGGTTGACTGCATCAAAATTATGGTTTGATGAAAGTAGTCCTTCGCATTCAATACAAGCAAAGCGTATTTGGGTCATATTCTCGATCATCTGGTTTGACAACGGAAGTGAAAGAAGATGATCTCTAAAATGAATAGAATATTGATCAAATAACTGTAATATCCCATCAGTACGAATAAAATCTAGATACGCTTCTTTATCCATATAAGTTATAGCAGGAAAAATGGTTCTGTGAATGCATTTATCATTTGAATCTGATTGATTAGGAAGTAATATAATTTCATTAAATTTTAGCGGATCAAAATTTGGAGGCAGATCGAAGAATTCATTTCCATTTAAGTCCAGTTTTTTTAACGAATTTAAATTCCCAAAATTGTGAGGAAGACGAGTTAAATGATTGTCGCTTAAGTTCAGATCTTCGAGCTGATTAAGATCACAAATGCCATCAGAAAGCCGATGCAAACAATTACATGATAAGTCGAAGAATTTAAGTGATTTCAAATCACCTAATTTGTTAGAGAGTTTTGTAAGGATCCCTCCTTGTAGGGTAAGAATTTCAAGGGAAGGTAATTGGCAAATCGAGTCAGGAAAATCAGTAATCTGATGATAGGCTAAATCCAAGGTTTTAAGGGATGAAAGGCTCTGAATTGAATCAGGAAAGGCCGTTAAAGGTGTTTTTTGTAAGGTTAGGGTTTCAAGTGACTGAAGCGAGTTGATTACTAATGGGTAGGTGGAGAAATGATTTCTCGATAAATTAAGTGATTTTAATTGATGAAAGTTGCGTAAAAAATCAGGGAGGAAGGCAAAACAATTATCTGCTAAATGGAGTTCGTTAAGATTGGTGAGTTGAGACATCGATTCAGGAAGGGTTCGCAAATAATTGTGGGATACATTTAAAAATTCGAGATTAATTAATTTACCTATTGAATCGGGGAGAGAAAAGATTTTAAGTTGAATTATACTTAATTTGATTATTCGATTTTCCGCCAGCACCGCTCCAAAAGTGTCTATCTCCAGTGTAGATACGATTGGGATAGAAATATGAAATTTATTTTCCAAGTCCAAAAGCACCTTCGCATCTTGTCGAATAATAAATTTATCATTATAGCTTACGATGTCGTTTTCATCCCCTTCTGGAATATTCTTTCTTATGAGTCCTTTCACTTCATCTTCCCGCTTATAATACCATGCAAGGTCGTTTTCATCACATTCCTGATTATGCATCCTTACGAAATCTTTCACCTTACTTTGCTGTTTATTATACAAAGCATAGTCGTTTTCATCAACTTTCTGAATATGCATCCTTACGAAGTCTTTCACTTCCCCTTCCCGTTTATTATACCATGCAAGGTCGTTTTCAATATCTACCCAATTGTTACCCCAAATAATTTTCCCACTCTTTCCGTCTCGATTTAGTATTTCTTTATCCCGTATAATGCTATAGTTAGGACTTTTTTTTTTGGATATATTATCGGAACCCTTGGTTTTTAAATCGATATCAATGACGCATCCAGTGTTATTTAATTCTGAAATCCAATGTTTTATGTGTTCCGAAACATCTTGAAGTTTATTATCCGCTAGATATAGCTTAGTGAGAGTTTTAAGAAACCTCAACGAACAAGGAAGGGATATTAATTCATTGTGATCAAGACATAATGACTTAAGATGTATCAGGTTTCCAATGGATTCGGGTAGTATTGTTAATTGATTTACAAAAAGATACAAATAATCGAGCGATTTTAAATTCCCGATGGTCTCAGGGAGAGCGGTTAATTTATTATGATCAAGATATAATGACTTAAGGTATATGAGGTTTCCAATGGATTCGGGTAGTATTGTTAATTGATTTACAAAAAGATACAAATAATCGAGCGATTTTAAATTCCCGATGGTCTCAGGGAGAACGGCTAATTCATTATGTTCCACACATAATGATTTAAGCGTTGTGAGGTTTCCGATGGATGCGGGAAGTTCAGTTAACCTATTATTATGAAGAAATAAAAAATGAATATTTGATAGGTTCCCGATAGAGATAGGGAGTGCTTTTAAGTGATTTGTATTAAGATGCAAATATTCCAGTGATTTTAAATTCCCTATTGTCTCGGGAAGTGTTATCAACTGATTATTATTCACAAATAATTC
>CAYPTZ010000403.1:0-4090 GCA_964413395.1 uncultured archaeon
ACTTTTTTCAAGAATATGAAATGTTTGATGTAAGGATGTAAGCATCTTTGAAAGTGCTTTTTGAACAACAGGATCATCTTCAAGTACAAGAATACGACCTACTTTAGTTAAAATAATATCTTGTATTTCATTATTTTTTATTTTCTGTGTTTTTGATGCAGGTAAACAGATGCTAAAAGTAGTGCCCTTTCCCAATTTTGAAGAAAAGGTGAGTAAACCATTATGTTTTTTAATGATAAAGTAAGCAGTAGCTAAGCCCAATCCATTTCCATGATTTTTTGTAGTAAAATAAGGATTGAAAATTTTATCTTTGATATCATCAGGAATACCATTTCCCTCATCGGAAATATCTATTTGAATATATAATCCTTTAGGTAAAGAATAATGGTGAAAATCATTAAGGATTTTTAATAATGACACATTTATGGATATGCGGCCTCCTTGTGGTATAGATTGATCTGCATTGATAAGAATATTATTTATCACCTATTGAATTTGACTTGGATCGACATCAACCAAGGGGAGTTTTTTTTCAAAATTAATATTACATTTTGATTTTGAACCAGACATGACTAATTTTACCGATGAATGAATGATAGTTTCAATATTTTCTGCTTGGATAAGTGGGCTTCCACCTTTAGAAAATGTCAATAGTTGTCGAGTCAAATCAGAAGCGCGATTAACAGTATTCACAATATTCTCTAAATATTCATTAATGAAAGGATTTAATTCCTTTTTATCAAGTTGGATCAAATTAGTATTTCCAAGAATACCCACAAGAATATTATTGAAATCATGAGCAATACCTCCTGCTAAAATCCCTAGAGGATCTAATCGTTGAGTATTCATTTGTTCTTGATCCATAACTTTTAAATTTGTGATATCCCTAGCAATTCTGAGGATTTCTTTGATTTCTCAGTTACGCTTACGAATTGGAGAGGCATTGACTGAAAAATAATGATATTTTCCATTTTTCGCCTTAAATCGAAATTCAACATTATTTCCATCTTGTTCTTCATATAGAGGTTTTCTATCTTTAATTAGTAAAGATGCATCATCAGGATGAATAAGATGCCTTACATCTTCATTTAAAATTTCTTCCTTTTCATATCCTAAAATCCGGTTGAATGTAGAATTAATGAAGGTAAAATGCTCATATAAATCTTGAATGAAAATAATATCTGTTGAATTTTCCACTAATTTTTTTTAATAGGTTAATTGAAACATTCATATTCATAGTTTATTTGAAAACTAAAGATAAATTTGTTTAAAAAGACAAAATAACTTGAAGAATTATGGATTGAAATAAAATTTTTCAAAATTAAGTAAAATTTTATTAGGATGAAAATCAAAAAAAGATCTAACATTCAGTACTCCAAATATCATTTTGTATATTGGAGGTGTTTGAACTTATGATAAATAATTATCACGTAGATGAAACGAGATCTTTTTATGGAAAATTTTGGCCTAAAGGTGTGCCTTACAATATAGAATTTGATGCATCATTAACTTTAGGACAGTTTTTTGATAATGCAGCAGAAAAATATTCAGATGATCCTGCGATATGGTTTTTAAATACTTGGGTTACTTATAGAGAATTAAAAGATATGGTTGATAGCTTTGCAACCTATTTACATTCGATTGGAATAAAAAAAGGGGATGTAATTGCTTGTCATCTTCCAAATAGTATTCAATATGTAGTAACATATTTTGCAGTAATAAAAATTGGGGCGGTTATAACTGGGATCAATCCTACTTATAAGCCATTAGAAATTATGCATCAATGTCAATTAACAGGAGCGAAAGTAATAGTCGTATTAGATGCTTTATATGTCCATTACGTTGCAAAATTCAAAGATAAATGGGATTTTAAAAAAATAATTCATACAAATTTAGTAGATCAAGCTTCAGGTTTAAGTTTTATAAAAAAATTTCTCGGAAAATTATTTAAAATTATTCCCAAGGCCAAAGTGGAACATGAAAATGCCATTTCGTTTATGAAATGCTTGAATACTATTCCGAACGTTCCTAAAGTTGAGATTAATCCTGTAGATGATTGTGCGACATTAATAATGACTGGAGGTACCACAGGGATTCCAAAAGCAGCCGAGTTGACGCATTTTAATGTTGTATCTAATGCTGTTCAGTCTAGAGAAGTCCTTATTAATCAACGGGAAAATGAAACAGATAAATTTTTGGGTCATCGAACGGGTATTGTTGGAGTATTGCCTCTTTATCATGCCTTTGCAATGACTGCAGTTATGAATTTATCCATTGCAAGTGGGGGGTGGATGATGTTATTTCCAAAACCTCCACCCACCGAGGAATTGCTTAAAGAGATACATGAATTACCTGATTATAACAAATATATATATATTGCGGCAGAAATTTTGTTTCAAAGAATTGCGGAAATCAATGATGAAATACTAGAAAAATATCCCTTGAAAGGTCATTTAGAGATTTGTGTAAGTGGTGCTTCTGCATTGCATGAGTATGTACGAATTCCTTTTGAAAAGAAAACAGGTGGTAAAATTTCCGAAGGTTATGGTTTATCTGAAGCATCACCTGTAGTAAGTATTAATAATTTGTATGGAGAACGAGAACCTGGTTATATTGGGGTACCTTTACCTTCAACAGATTGGTTGATTTTTGATTCTGAAGATTTTTCAAAAGGACCAATTAAAACTCTTGGGGAAGAGGGGACAGGTGAAATTTGTGTTTGTGGACCTCAAGTTATGAAGGGCTATTGGGGAAATCCTGAGCAAACGGATGAATTAATACGTGAATATAATGGGAGAAAGTGGCTTCTAACAGGTGATATTGGATATATGGATCAGCATGGAAGAATTGCTATTCGTGATCGAAAGAAACAACTTATAAAAATGTCAGGTCATTCCATTTTTCCTAAAGAAGTGGAATCTTTACTCGGTTCACATGAAAAAATTCTAGAAGTTGCCGTAGCGGGGTTACCTGATGAAAAAACAGGTGAAGCGGTGAAAGCTTGGATTGCATTACGACCAGAGTATAAAGGCACAATTTCTAAAGAAGAAATTAAAGCTTGGGCAGAAGAAAATATGACAAAATGGAAATGTCCTAAATACATAGAAATTATTGATGAACTTCCAAAAACAGTTGTCGGAAAAGTCATGCGAAGGACTTTACAGGAAGCAGATCCTCTATACAAACCAATAGATTCTGAAATATCTAAATAGGAATTTTATTTTTTCTTTCAAAAAAATTTTATTCACTTCATAATTTTATCGTTTAAAAAGCGGCAGAAAAAAAGGTAATTTAATTAATGGTAATATACTGAAAAATGTTTATCGGAAGTGAGTCAAATTAAATGGATTGTGCATGAATTTTTTTTTTTTGTCTTTTTGGGGAATTTGGATTCTAGGTGAAAATCTAAATGTGTCCCAATAACGTTGATTTGATTTCTTAGCCCAATTTTTTTCTGCCCATGCATTTCTTTCTTTTTCACTTCTTCCTAACCATCACATCTGCGTATAATTGTGCATTTAATTAAATATACCTTCGACCTTATGATTAAGATCTAATAATGTTATAAAATTGTTCCTATTTAAAGACTTTAGAAAAATCAACCGCAGATTATAAAAAGGGTTATAATTTCATATGAACACCATTCATAATTATATTTCTTTGTTAAAATAAGAATGATTTTGCTGATATCTCTTAATATTATATAATTGAAATCAAACCTAATGTACATTATCAGTAGATACTCAATTCTGGCTGCTTAATTTTTTCTTTTAATAATCATGGCTTTTGACCAGAAATCTTTCATATATTTTAAGAAAAAATCATTATACGCATAAATTTTAAAATTTTTTTGCTGAATCGTAGCTTTCTATTGAATTATCAGAAATTTCAAAGATAATTTCAAAAATAGTTCTCATAAAAAAAAGAGAGTTATTTTTTCAAATATTTATTTTTATAGGGATTTTTTTTTTTATCTAACTCTGAAATATTTTTTTCACGATTATTTTTGAGATAAACCATCTTATGAAATAATTTTTTCCATTTTTCCCTATTATATCCAGAATATGCAATGATAAAGATACCTATTATC
>CAYPTZ010000404.1:0-4076 GCA_964413395.1 uncultured archaeon
CATTTTTCCATAACGCAAAGAATGATTTGAAATTTGCATCTAATTTTTTCAAGGTGGATTGTAACACTTTGGAATAGACCCATTTATATTCAGGAAATGTATCTTTCAAAGAAGGCAATTGATTTTGTTGTTTGTGATAATTAATATAGCTTTTTTCTTCCTTTGATTGATCTTTATTTGCTTTCCAATTTTCCATTCTCTCCCGTAACGCAAAATTATAAATAAGGCGACATTTTTCTGAGAAGATCCACAATAAATGAGATTGATCTTGAGTAGGAAAAATTCGGTTTTTTTGCGTGAGATACATTAAGAATATAAAAATAAATTCAGTATATAAATATCATACCATAAATAGTTTAATTGATTGTACTTTTGAAATTCATCCCCTCCCTAAAGGAAGGGGACTTCTTTCGAGAAAGTTAAAGATAATGGAAAAGGAATCCCCGATGATATAAAAGAGAATATTTTTGATATTTATTTCACAACTAAACCTAAAGGAAATGGCTTAGGTTTATCAATTTGTTATTCTATCATAAAAAAACATAAAGGATATATTAATTTTGAGTCAGAAGTAGATAAAGGGACGACTTTCTTTGTATATTTGCCCATATTTCATTCCCGTCTAATAAAAAAAAGGAAAAGAGGGTAAAAAAATTTACCAAAAATGAAGACACTTTCAATAAAAAAATAATTTTATTGGATGACGATGATTCAGTTCAAAGAACTTTAAGCTTAATGTTAAAGAAGATGGGATATAACGTTGTAAATTTTACTGAAGGGCAAACTTTAATTAATTATTATTCTCAAGCAATTAGAAATGAAGAGACCTTTTATGCAATTATCCTCGATTTAACAATACCAGGAGGACTTGGAGGTAAGGAGGTTATAAAAGACTTAAGAAAGATATCTCCAGATTTTAAGGGAATAGTGTCAAGTGGATATTCAAATGATGAAATAATTGCGAATTTCAGAGATTATGATTTTGATGAAGTATTGCAAAAACCATATTCCTATGATGAATTAAAAAGAGCACTTCATTATAATTCCGAATGAAAACAATTAGTAGTGTAATAGAAACCATAGATTTCAACTTTATCTTCTCAAAAATCTATCTCATTATAATATAAATTAGACAAATTTTTGAATTAATTTTTTAATCCATTTTACATTATATAAATAATCATATGAAACTTGAAAATTGTGAAGTATGTGAAAGCTCTGAATTTATGAATATTTCTGATTCAATATTGATACAAAGATATGAATTTATCACCAAAGAAAATTTAGTAATGTGTAAAAAATGTGGTGGAAAATATCAAATTTGTAGCAATTGTAAAAAAATAATGAATAGAGTGCATATTTCATTGGATATTTTTGATATAAAGATATTTTGTTCGATTTGTAAAAAATTGGATGTAAAAGTTCAATCTTGGTGTGATTATTCATCTACTCAATTATGAGTATTACTTCAAATATATTACTCATTTTTGGAAATATTTTTATATAATTCCTTTTTTATTTATTTATGGATTCAATGCCTGTTAACATAACTGAACAGATCGAAAAAGAAAGATATATTCCAGAAAATTCTAGGAAAAAAATTACTTTAAGTATAGCTGGAGCTGCAATCTTTGGAGCTCTGTCTGTGGTTCTTGCTTCTCTAACAACTAGTATAATTCCAAGATTGGCTTGGGGAATTGCAATAATTGATCCCGTATCAATCATATGGATAGTATCACTATTGATTTTCGGATTTTGGGGGGGTTTATTAACAGTAATTATTGGTACTGTTGGTCTATTACCGTTTGATCCATGGACTCCTTATGGGCCACTTATGAAATTTTTTGCAACAATTTGGTTTGTTTTAGTTCCTTATTACTATGCAAAAATTACTCTAAAACGAGATTTTACAAGTGAAGATTTGAAAAATAAGAATTTTTATCGAAATTATAGTATAATTGCTTGGATGATTCGTGTTCCTGTGATGATTATTTTAAATTATTTAGTGTTCATATTCTTATTTGGGGGATATTCTGATATTTTGGCACAAAATATGTCTTGGATTGGATTGGGGGGTATCACTGGAAATATGGCTGTTATTATTACTGTGTTTATTCTAAATTCGGTGCAAACATTATTTGATACCATTATTCCTTATCTGTTAGTCTTTAAGACTAAATTGCATGAACAATTTTCGATTTTTTAAATTTTTTTTTTAAAATACTTCTCCTAATTCAATTCGATTTATTGTATTTATGGCTAAAAAGACTTGTTGTTTATATTTTGGGTTAATATAATATGCAGTTATATTCTTGATTTGTTTTTTCTTTAATAAATTTATTTCAATTAGTTTTTTTAGAGCATAAAAGATGGTACTTCGAGCTAAACCTGATTCATTCACTATTTCTAATTCAGACATTTCGATATTCTTATTTAATAAAATTTGAATAATTTTTTTATTATTATTCCGTAAAATTAGCGATCCTATTACTGTATCTTTTATGGAAACATCAATATCACTAAATAATTTTAGATTTCCAATTGCATGTGTAATTATTTTTTTCTTATTGAGTAATTCTGCAAGATGATAAAGTGTAATTTTCGAACCAATATTTAAGATTTTTCTTATATAATTAACAAAAATACCAGGATATTGTATAATCAGATTATAAATTTTATTTCGAGTTGGATCGACTAAAATATTTATTTTAACTAAATTATTATTTATTGTGATAGAATTATTTTTTTCAAGTTTATCAATGATTTTTTTTGCTTCTTCATATGAAATGCCAAATTTTTTTTGAATTTTGGTGATAAGTTTTCTATATTCTACTAAGTTACGTTTAGTGCAACATCGCTTTACATAGAATAAATATTCTTTTTCCATTATCTTTATCACCATTTATTATTTCGAGTTTAATAACGAGAAATTTACAGTTTCATATGTTTATAGTTATTCCAATATTCTTTATCATCAATATTATCCAAATTTACATTCAATTGATCAGAAAGATATGAATAGGATTTTGCTAATTCTTTCAATTCCTTTTTTGTATGAATTGATAAACTGTTTTCTAAATTTTTAACTGTATTTTTTATCTTTACATTAGGTTTTACAAAAAATCTTTGAATTTTTTGAACAATATTTCTAAATATCGTTGAATTTAGATTTTTAAGGCCATATAGAGAAACAATTGAAGAAAGACCAACAATAGATGAAAATAGAATTATCTCTGGTAATTGTTGACTAAAAAAGTTTTCATCTGGTACGATAAAAACAACCAATTGTGATTCCGCTATTATATCATCTTCAGTCAAATTTACATTCCTATCATAAATTTCTAAAGTGAGATTTAATTGGCCAATTGCGGTTGTGTCAAGAGAAAAAGTAATATTTGAAGAAATCTCATATATTTTTCCATAAGTAATCAAAGAATTATTAGCTGATAATATGAAATAGGTGTTATTTGCATTTTCAATTTGGTATTGTAGTGAAATGGATGTAAATTGTTCAAATGACAAATTTGATGTACAATTTACATTAATTATTATTTCATTTGATTGAGTTTTAGGTAGTTTTCTTTGATATTCATTAGAATTTGAATTATTATTTGTTACAATGGAGAAAAATAAGAATAAAATCACTAAAAATTTCACTGAAACAAGTGCTTTTTTATAAAAGTCCGTATTTTTTTTATATTTTCTTTTTCTTTTTTGTGGATTCGTGTAATTTTCATTCCAAAATTTGTTATTAATAACAAAAAAGAATGAATATTTAAATTCGTTTGTAGAATCTTTCATAAAATGGAAAAGAGTCTTTTTTTACTTTTTTTGCGATTTTTTTTCCTATATCAATCAAATAGTGCTAAGTACAACAATGTTGGTTCTTTATTTAAATTATAAAAAATATATATCGATATTTTACTACCTGCGGGTTAATCTATCATCATTTTAAGTAATTCATACGTTTTTCTTGAAATTATTTTTTAATATTAATTTCAATATTTGCTATATAAGAAGCTAAATTACAGTTTTATTTCTTTATAATTTTTCCAATATTCTTTATCATCAATATT
>CAYPTZ010000405.1:0-4060 GCA_964413395.1 uncultured archaeon
AATTGCCAAATTATTTCTGATCATAGCACGATAAGTTGTACCTTCATGACCCTTTAATTGTCGAATTAATTCTCCCGTATACAAATCATATAAACGATATATTCCATCATCAGAGGAAATTAAGATATGTTTCTCCTCAAACCCTAATCCCCATATCCAAGATTTTATACCCGGATCTATAGATTTAGTTAATTTTCCCTGTTTAATATCCCACACTTTAATTACATTGTCAGCTCCTGTTGAAATAAGTGTGTTTTTATCCGCCACAGTTTGTAATACTAAAGTGTCATGGCCTTCCAACTCTTTTATATTATGAACTGAGAAATCATCCCAAAGCCGAATTGTGTTATCTGCTGAGGAAGAAACGATTATATTCTTATCCTTATAAATTCCTAATGTCGCATCTTCATGCCCTTCCAATTTTTTGAGTAAAATTCCTGTGTTTAAATCCCACATCATCACTGTTCGATCCATAGATGTAGAATAAAGATAATTATCCTCGATAAATAGTCCCATAATGGCTCTTTTATGTTGTTTCAATCGATGAATTATTTCTTGTGTTTCATTATTAATCACATTGATATATCCTGTTTGATCTCCTGTGACCACAAAATTTTTTGAGACACCACCCACATTTATTGCGTCTGAATGTTCTTCAAGTGAATTTAGACATTCATAGGTCTTTAAATCCCAAATCTTCAGAAAATGATCCCAAGATGTAGAATAGAGTTTATCCTCTCGGATTTTTACCCATGATACATTTCTTGAGTGATCATCCAAAGTTTTAAGACATTCCCCACTTTTAAAGTCCCAAATACGAATTGTTGAATCTAAAGATCCTGAAGCAATTAAATTGTCAGAAAGTGAAACAGATAAGACATCTCCTGTATGGCCTTCGAGAATTTTTATACATTCACCACTATTTAAATCCCAAATTCTAATTGTTTTATCCTTACTTCCTGAAATTAAAAAATTTTTAGCAACATCAAGAGATGTAATTGTCTTACTATGTCCTGTTAGAGTTTTGGTATTCTCTCCAGAAGATATATCCCAAATTTTTATTGTTTTATCACGAGATGCTGAAATAATAGTGTTTTCATGAATCAAAATTGCTTCTACAGGACCTTGGTGGCCTGTTAAAATTGTTTGGCATAATATATTTGGTATTTTATAAATTTGTTTTGATTTAAACATTCTATCTCACAATAATAAGTGTGATTTTTAAAGTAATAAATATTTTTTCTGATTTGAAAAGAAATAAAAAAAAAATGAAACAATTTCTTTATCATATCAATTTGATAACTCCAAATAGTTTTAAGGAATTTAATAATATTTTTTATTAAAGAATAAGCCAAACCGTGAAAATCATGAAAAATGACCTAAAACAATTTACAGTTTTTAAAGAAAGGGACACAAAAACGGGTTCAATAATCCAGAAGATTGAACATAGTTTATTATTGACATCTGATAAATTTAAAACTCTTAATGATGAAAGTTTGGAATTATTTGCTAATCAAGGTTTCGTAATTGGGAATCATTCTATTAAAAAATTGGAAAATTGGATTTCAAATAAAGAAAATTCTATTTATGTAGTAAAATCAACTAAAAAAGAGCAAGATGAAATAATTGGGTATGCATTAATTATGGCAGAAGATAAAATAATTAAGGAGGTTCAAGAATATGAAAAAAATATTAAATTTTCTGAACCAGAAGCTAGATCCATAATTAGATCTGGTTCTTTTATTTATTTAATTCAAATTGCAATCAAAAAAGAATATCATAATCAAAAAATTGGCTCAAAATTATTTCAAACTATATGTAATGAAGCTAAAAAGCCCATAATTTCATTTGTAATAAAAAATCCTTTAGAAAATAAACCTTCTCTACATATTCATCAAAAAAATGGTTTTAGATTATTTGGGATATATACAGGGAATTATGGAAATTTCTCATCCTATGAATCCTATGGTTTATTCTATACACCAAGATCATAATCAATTGGTTGAAAAAATGGAATAATTTATAATGCAATTTTTCAAACTAATTAATAAAAACAATATCTGGAGATTTGATTCGATTTTTGAAATAGATATTTTTTTGAAGGAATCCTTCTTAATTTTCTTATGGCTTTGTCATTATTAGCATGGATTTGTGCTTTATTTATGATAGGAAGAAATATCCCATCTTTATTAATAAAAATTAAATCTCTTACTGATGAAAAAGAACGAAGGATAATTCTTAAAACACCATCACAGATTTTCACTTATTTAGTGTTGATTATTACTGCGTTATTAGGATTGGTATGTGGTATTTCTTTATTGTATTCAGATTTAATTTTTGGATATTATCTCTTCATTTTTGTTTCTGGAATGATAATTTACAGTTATTTTATATATGCTGGTATTTGTGTTGAAAATAAAAACTGGGTTATGTTTGGAATTTGCATATTTGTCATCATCTTTACTTCAGTTTTAACAGGTATTATTATCTGTAATCTTGCTAATGATAATTTATAATGACAGAATAAACCAGGTTTTTTTAAATTATATGAACAAAATGGATATTTTTTAAATAGATGTTTAAATAATAATTGATATCAATTACATTTGAAGAACCTGTTAAATTTTAGATGTTGTTACTATTACTAAACACTATGAATGCATTTTGGAATTTAATAACTAAAATTATAAAATATTTGATTTGAAAAAATATCAAGAAAGAATTATTAAGATTATTTTCGTTTATCCGTTAATTTATAAGCTAAAAACTGAATAATTTAGTAAACTAAATTATATTGGTATTTCTTATGTTTATGGTTGCTGATTTTATCGTTGGAGTATAAAAGGAAATTTTAAAACAAATACTTAAGTTGAAAAAAACTATTAGAATTGAAATATTAATGGCTTTATCAGAAGATTTTTATTTTTACTTAGAATTTTCCTTTTTCCTACTAAATTTAGTGATTTCAATAGCAGCAGCATATAAACTTAGAAAAGAAAAATCAAAAGCTCAATTATTTGCTTTTTTATTTATATTAGCATATGGTTTTTCGAATTTTTTTAGTGCATTGAATCGTTATTCTAAACTAATTTTATCATCAAATCCAATGTTGTATGAATCATTATCAAAACAAGGATGGTTTTTTCTTATAGATCAAGCTAGGTTAAAATATTGTTTTATAATTATTGCAAATCTATATTTTAACATATTTCATTATGAAATATATTCAAAACCTAAAAAAAAAATTTACCATACTACAGCACATTTCACAACAATTCTTCTTTGCTTGCATTTAGTTCCTTTTGTTTCATCTTCTTATAAATTTTTATTAAAATTTGGAGTCTTTATTTATTCACTTATTACACTTATTCCTATCATAATTCAATCCCATATTTCAATGAAACAAATCAAAGATGATACAAAACAAAATGTAAAAGCAACTCTTTTTATAGCCTATTTATTAGGAGTGATAATTATATGTGCTTTATTTGACCCAATATTTAATATTTTTTTTAACATAAATTTCTCAATTTTCTATTTTATAGCATGGATTGCAGTATTAGGTGCGATTTTCTTTGCATCTCATAGTTTTATATTAAATGATTGGAATAAAATCAAGAAAGACATCAAAAATATAATTAATTCCGATGAAGTAATTTATCTTTCCTGTCCTAAATGTCATACAGCTAAATATTATGATATTCCAGATAGTAAAATAAAGAAAATTCATGAAAGTCCAACAGGAATTACGCCAATAGTCATCCCAAAGAATATAACATGTGAACATGAATATATAATCTATATTGATAAAAAATTTCATGTTCGATCCCGTGAAATTCTGGGTTTTATCGCAAAATAAGTCAATTTCTTTTTTATTATCATTTAGAATTTTTTTAACATCTTTTTTTATTTGATTATTCGTGATAGAAATATGAGAAGAAAATGATGAAACTCTTAAAATTTAAAAAAATTGATGCATTTATTAAATTCTCTAGTGTTTAGTACTGGATTAATATTATTTACTTTTTATATAATCATAATGATATTGTCAATCTATAAA
>CAYPTZ010000406.1:0-4059 GCA_964413395.1 uncultured archaeon
TTGGTTAAAATCGCATTAGCAATTAAATCGGCCATAGAAATATGTTTTGAAGGTGATTCTAATGTATCAGTTCCAAGAATTTCTTCTGTTCCTGCTTCCATTAAATTAAAAATGGCATTATTTAAAAGTAAATTATGTGTTCCAAGAAGATAAATTGATTTTGGACATCCTTTTTTAGCTATTTTTATTGCTTTGGCAAGGGTTCCTCCTGTTGCAATAATATCATCTGCAATAAGAACATTTTTTCCGGTAAAAGGGAGATCTCCTTCCATTGTAAGTTCTCCTGTTTTTACATCTCTTTTTTTAATAAATTGAACTACAGGAACATCTTCCCCTAAATTTTTAGCAAATTCCCTTGAACGTTCATATGCCCCTTTATCGGGGCAAATTACTAAAAGATCTTTAATATTCTTCTCTTTTATTTCTTGGGCAAAATATTTCATTGGATCCAAATTATAAGTAGGGATTTTCATTGATTCTAATACTTTTTTGGAATGAATATCTATTGTATAAAATTCGGTAGCTCCTGCTATTTCGATCCATCTTAACAATTCTATTGCAAATTTACATTCACCTGGTCTGAAAGCATTATCTTGGCGTGAATATGCTAAATAAGGTACAACAACTCTTATTTTCTGTGCACCTGCTTGTTTAGCTGCGCTGATTATCATAATTAATTCCATAATTCTGCGGTTTTGGTCTCCTGAAGAATTAGCTCCCGTGGTTTGAATAATAATCACATCTTTATTTTCAATTATTGAGTTATCATCAATGGATATTCTAAGATAGGATTCACCATCTGGGAAAATTTTATTTTCAGTAGATAAAATGTTACATTTTAAAAGATTGGCAACTTTCATTGCCAAAGCTTGACTTGCAGGTCCCGCAATTACAATTTGTTCTATCATCATCATCAAAATTTTTTTATTGTGTTTCAATGTAATTAACTTTAAAATCGAAAAAAAACTTTCTAAAAAGAAAATGTCATCACAATCAGAATATGAACTTATCTTTTCATTTATAGGGACACCGAATATTGTCAAAGGTGAATTACTTCGTTTTCAAGCACCTCAAACTTTTGAAGTTTTATTTGATAAAACTCGAGAAAAAGGGGCTTTTACAGTAAGAGGGAGAGCAAATATTGGAATGCCCAAAACTTACTGGATATTATTGGTAGAAATAAAAAAAAATGGCGAGAAAAAAGAATATAAGGATTATAAAGCAGGTGACATTGTATATTGTCCTAGACAAGATGCTTTATTTTTACTTTACGATGCTTCAAAAATCTCATTTCCTGTATACTATATTGGAAAAATTACAGAAAATATTGAAGGACTTAAAACCCTCCGAAATGGAACTATGTGTAAAATTGAAATTAAAGAAAAAATTAAATGAGAAAAAAAAAATAGAGAATTTAAAATACCACTTTCTTCTTTCTAGCATAATGTCTAATCATTTCAAATCCAAATAATGTCGGTAGACATAATCCAATGCATATAATCCAGTCTGATAGATTAAGTTTCAATAAATAGATGTTTATTGTACCTCCTGTGCCCTTCCCTATAAATTCTTGAGCGATTGGTGAATAAATAAAAAAGACCAAAAATATTATGCTTAATATATAATAAATAAATTCTTTATGATATTTAATATCTTTAAGAGAATCAAGAACACTCCCATTAATTCTTCTTATTTGGAGTGGCATTATAAGCGATTCTAATAAAAATAATACTACCATTCCCATCGTCCGAGCTTTGATTTGGATTGTAGGGACATATACACCTGCATTGTAACCATATATTCCCCTTTGGGACGATGTTGAAGGAATAATATCATAATAACATAAATAATAAGCGAGCATTACACCTATGGTCATCAATACCATTTGTGTGAGTAAAAGGAGGAAGACATTTTTGCTTAAGATTTCAGATGAATCCCTAGGTTTTTCATTCATAATTGTTTTAGAAATTGTTCCAAAGGTAAAACCTAGTGAGGGTATTCCATGTCCTATCAGATAAATAATTTGTAATTGTCCAAAATCCCACATTTGAAAGTTTGCATCATTGCTTATAATTATACTTGAAAATAAGATGATGGCTTCCATAACAGAAACAAGAATAAAGAAATAGATTATTACTCGAATTTTCATAAATAATCCTCTTCCTTCTTTAATACCAGATATAATAGTGCTAAATGAATCGTCTGTAATGATCATATCTGCTGCTTCTTTCGCGACTTCAGTTCCTTGGATTCCCATTGCTAAACCACAATCTGCCATTGATAATGCTAAGGCATCATTAACACCATCTCCGCTCATTGCAACAACTTTATTTAAATTTTGATAGCGTTCAACAATGATTTGTTTATGATCAGGCGAAACTCTACCATAAACAGTGGTTTTTAAAAAGTCTTCTGTAGATAAATCCTCAAGTTCTATCCCTTCTTTTGCTAAATTAATTTTTTCATCGAAAATACCCAATTGAGTTGCAATTGCTTTCCCTGTAGAAATGCTATCTCCAGTAATCATGACTGTTTTGATTCCCGCCGAATTGCTTTCAATTATTGCTTGGAAGACTTCTTCTCGTGGTGGATCATAGATGACTGCTAAACCGATGAAAATAAGTTCTTTTTCATAATCTTTTCTTGCATCTTTTTCTTCTAGTGCTTCTATACTAATATCTTCTTCTATATTTTTGAAAGTAATAGTTAAAACTCTAAAACCTTCTTTAGCATAATTTTTCATCTCTTCGAGAATAGTTGCTCTCATATTATCATTCAAGACTTTAATTTCTCCTTCCTGAAAATAACGATTACATAACGGTAAAGTCCATTCTGTAGCACCTTTGCAGAATAAAAGATTTGAATTATTATGTTTGAATATTTTACTCATCCTTTTAATAGAAGAATCAAAATTAAATTCAAAAACATATTCATATTTTTGTTTTAAATCCTCGATATTTTTGTTATATTTTTTACCTAATACAATCAAGGATGCTTCAGTAGGTAAACCTAAAATTGTCCAATTTGTTTTTACATCTCGGAGTGTTTGTACTTCTTCACTTTTAATGGTAGCGTTATTATTTAAGTAAGCAGAATGGATAAAAAGATCTAAATCTGGATTTTCAATGGACGTTTCAGTATTTTTTGCCATTTGGAAAATTTTAAGTGTTTTTTCTTCAAGGTTAATATATTTATCAAGTGGTTTTTTGTTAATAACTGCGAATCCGATAAAAATTAAATCCTGTTCCAAAAGATTTCGTGAATTAATTTCTTCGAGTTTTTCTTTTGGAATATCCTTATCTATATCTTTATAAGCAAGACTTAATAAAGAAAAGCCTTTTTCTTCAAATTTTTTCATTTTGGTGACAATGGTTTGTAACTTTTCATCATCTAATTTAGAAATGATCCCTCCTTGACTACAATAACTGCATATTGGCAATATTTCGTCTGGGGTACCCTTGGAGACGATAATGTTTGAATTTTCAACTTTATAGATGTTACTATGAATATTAATTGCTTCTTCTTGGATGAATTTGTACACCAAATCTTTTTCGATTTTGTCTTTTTCAATTCCTGAATTATCAAGGTTTTGAATTTTAATTTTTGATAATAGTTTCAGTATGGAGAAATCTGGTTCATAATCAATAGTACTCAATAATTCAGGTTGAATATTTGAATTTATATTTTCATCTGCAAGTAGATCTGACTTAATTAATAAATCATACACTTTTTTATTTATCGATTGGTGAATGTCTGTGGATATATGAACAATTCCTTCTGGTTGATAACCTCGGTTTGTTACACTATATTCTTGGGAAGGAGTCCAAATTTTTGTTACTGTCATTTCATTGCGGGTTAAAGTACCAGTTTTATCTGAACATACTACAGAGACTCGACCTAAACTTTCTGTTCTTGAAATTTCTCTAACAATAACACCTTTTCGAGCCATTGCAACGACACCTGTAATTAACACAATGGTAGTTAACAATGGTAGATTTACTGGCATTACTTTAAGGCCTAGGTCTATTGAATCTATAAGCGCTTTCTTAAAAGTGTCTT
>CAYPTZ010000407.1:0-4058 GCA_964413395.1 uncultured archaeon
AAGCTCCTCTACAAAAACTAGGTAACATTGTTCTAAATCGTTCTTCTCCACCAAAATCCCAAATCTGGAGAGTCGTTGGACCGTGGCTTGTTTTACATGAAGTGACTGAAAAATCTACTCCTATAGTCATTTTTGTACCTGATGAAAATAACCCAGTGGTATAACGTCTTAGGAGAGTTGTTTTTCCTGAACCCCCAGAGCCTGCGATAATTAATTTAAATAAAAATTTACTCATAAAATCCCTTTGAATTTATTTCATTACATTTTTGAATTTTTAAACATTAGCGAATTGTGATGTAGATAATTAAATTTGTATTTGTTAAATATTAAATTTTTAGTGCTAAATTCTTTTTTGTTAATATAAAACCTATATTAGAATAATTTATTTTCAGTTTAATTATTATTTGTTTTTGATATTTTTTCAAAAAAAAATTCAAAAATTTAATAAGTTATCATATGGTTTTTCCTCTATGGAGATCAATAAAAAAAGAAAGGATCAATCATTTCGTAAAAAAGCGTTCTCTGATCAAAATCTAATTCTAACTTTTGATGATATTCTCTGTAAACCTGGTTTTACCGATTTTTTACCTGAAGAATGTGATATATCAACGAATATTGGACCTTATCACTTTTATAGTCCAATTTGTACTGCAGCAATGGACACAGTTACTGAAAGTGAAATGGCAATCCAAATGGCTCTTTACGGTGGTCTTGGTGTTTTACATCGAAATTGTTCATATGAAAAGCAACTAGAAATGGTTGAAGAAGTAAAAAGGGCTAGAAATTATATTATTGAGGATGTAGCGACAGTCTCACCTACAACAACAGTTAAAGAAGTCCAAGAAATGATGAAAAGGAGGGGAATCAACGGATTTCCTGTAATAGATTCAAATCGAAAAGTATTAGGAATTATTACTCAAAGAGATATTCCTTTTTTTAACCATGATGATGAAATTGTAGAAAATATAATGACAAAAAATCCAATTTGTCTCCCACCAAACGTTACTAGAGAAGATGCACTAGAAAAGCTCTATGAAATTCGTAAAGAAAAGATCCCACTGGTTGATGCAAATGGTATCTTGTCTGGATTGATTACTAAGAAAGATTTAAAACCAAATTATCAAAATAGTTCTAAAGATTCAAAAGGTAGGTTATTATGTGCTTTAGGTTGTAGCCCGTTTTTACCAAAAAATATTAATCAATTGGAAAAATTAAAGAAAGCTTCTAAGTTAGCAGATATTATGTTAACTGATGTTGCAGAATTTTTTAAAATATCCGATCTGAACGGTTCTTTGAAAATGATGAATGAATTAGATTCACATTTTATTTTAGGCAATATTGGAACTTATGAAGCTGCAGAAAAAATATTAACTTTTGGTTATCCAGAAGGTAAACTCATTGGCTTGAAAGTAGGGATGGGTTCTGGTTCAATATGTACAACTTCTATCCAGACAGGTGTTGGTGCTCCAACATTCTATTCTACTGCTGAAGTTGCTGATGCAATTAAAGATTATAATCCAAAAATAGGCTTAATTTCTGATGGTGGTTTTAAACATCCTGGGGATTTAACAAAAGCATTTGCTATTGGTGCGGATATGGTTATGTCTGGACATTTTTTCGCAGGCTGTACTGAATCTCCTGGCGTATTGGATAATATTCAAGGTAGAAAAGTTAAAGTGTATCGAGGAATGGGCAGTGCAGAAGCAAGATCGATTGGTAATTATGCTGATGATAGATATATTAAAGAATCAAAGAAACTTGCTGAAGGTGTTAGTGGATATATTCCATTCGTTGGACCATTAAAAGGAGTGCTTGATCAATTAGAAGATGGATTAAAAAATGGATTAATTTATGGTGGTGCAAAAAATATTAGTGATGCATTTAAAATCCAGATAGGAAGAGTAACTCCCGCAGGGATATTAGAGGCAAGACCTCATGATTTAATCAGATAATTTTTTATAATTCAATTTTTTTTTATTATCAAAAAATATTTTTACATTCCATCATTTAATTATTAATGGAACAACGACCTATAAAGCGTGCTTTAGTTAGCGTTTTTAATAAAGCTGGTTTAGTTGATTTTATCCGTCAATTAGTTAATGATTTTAATATAGAAATACTCTCAACTGGTGGAACTGCAAGAGAATTACAAGAAGCAGGAATTCCTATTATAAAAGTCTCAGATTTTACAAAATCTCCTGAAATGTTCAATGGTAGGGTTAAAACCTTGCATCCTCTTATTCATGGGGGGATTTTAATGAGAAGAGATAATCCTCAAGATGTTCAGGATGCGCAAGAATTTGGTGTTGAACCAATAGATTTAGTTATTTGTAATTTATATCCATTTAGTGATGTTATTTCAAAAGCTGAAACTAGTTTGGATGAAGCTATTGAAATGATTGATATTGGTGGGCCTACACAAATACGAGCTGCAGCTAAATCTTTTCCCTCTGTTACAGTAATAAGTGATCCATCAAAATATCCTTTAGTATTGCAAGAAATGCATCAAAATAATGGTTTCGTCTCATTAAAGACACGAATGGAATTATCTCAAAATGTTTTTTCGACAATGGCATTATATGACGCAACAATTGCAAATTATCTTAGTAAAAAATATAAACTTCAATATCAAAATGCGGATACAAGTTCTGTAGATGATGATTTTCCAGAATTGCTTGTAAAGCTTTATAAAAAAGTTCAAAAATGTCGATATGGTGAAAATTGGGAACAACGAGGCTATTATTATGAAGATCTTAATTCTAAATCTGGTTTGCAAAATTTAACTCAATTGCATGGTAAGGCGATTTCTTTTAATAATTGGCTTGATATCGATTCATGTATTCAAGTTCTTTTAGATTTTAATCTCGATCATAAAGATCATCATGTTTGTTCAATATTTAAACATACAACTCCTAATGGTATAGCAGTTGATTATAAATCACAATTAGAAGCTACTAAATATGCATTTTCATGTGATCCATTATCTGCATTTGGTGGAATTTGGGGATACAATAATAAATTAACTGAAGAAGTTGCTGATTTCATAATTAATCAAAAAAAAGTGTTTGTAGAAGTGTTATTAGCTCCTGATTTTGAAGAAAGTGCATTAAAAATTTTGAAAACTAAAGAAAATCTTCGGATTGTAAAAATCAATGACCTTTTTAATAGAAGAGATGAAATTTATAAACTTCCTGAAATTCGTGGTATATTAGGTGGAGTTCTTATTGAAGATTATGATTGGAAAGAAATTATCAAATATTGGGAAGTTAAAACTAAAAAACAAATTACACCTAGAGAAAAAGAAGCCTTAATTTTTGCATATAGAGTATGTAAATGGGCAAAATCTAATTCTGCCGTTTTTGCAAAGGAATATGATACTGGGATTTATTCTATTGGAATTGGAGCAGGTCAACAAAGCAGAGTCCACGTTGTAAAATTAGCAATTCAAAAGGCATTAGAATTTAATCACGATTTGAAAGATAGCGTTATGGGGACAGATAGTTTTTTCCCCTTTCCAGATGGTTTAGTTGTTGCTGCAGAATGTGGTTGTAAAGCGATACTAAATCCTGGTGGTTCAATTCGGGATAATTTAGTTATTGAAAAAGCTGATGAATTAAATATTTCACTTGCATTTTGTGGAAAACGAGTTTTTAGGCATTAAGAAATCTAAAAAAAGAAAAAAAATTAGCTTATTAAATCTTCAATTTCTTCCATTTTTTTTAATACTTCTTTCCCTTTTTCGGTTAAAAAAATAACTTTTTCATTATTATCATTCAATTTAAATCGAATTAGTTGGGATTCTAATAGATTCTTTTTGACTCGTAAGTATGCATTATAGTAGCTATCTGATTCTTCAAATTTTTCAAAAAATTTTCCTTGAATAGCTTCTTGTTGATCAAACCTTCCTAGTACTTTTAACGTTTCGCTAAAACCTCGTTTTTTCATTAATTGATAAAATTTATTGACCATTTTTTTTTTCCATTCCGATTTAATTATTTGTTAAGACTATAACATAATTACAATATTTGAATTTCAAATATTGAGTAAATATCTTAATA
>CAYPTZ010000408.1:0-4056 GCA_964413395.1 uncultured archaeon
CCACTAAAAATTTTTAATGATAATAAATATCCAATTCAAAAAAAAAAGAAGAGAAAATCTAATTGGGATTCACCATTACCTGCAAATTCCTATAATTTTAATCCAAAATTTATATCAGAATTGAAGAAAAATTATCAAATTGATTTGAATGATAAGAATAATAATAAAATTGATAATCATTCATCTGAAAAAAATAAGAACCAGAGGAGAGTAGAAGATATATTTGAAGATTTTGAGGAAATTGTATTTTTTTACCTATTTGCGATTTTAAATACACCTTCATATCAAAACCAATATCAAATGCTTTTAAAAAAAGATTTTCCTCATATTCCCTTTATTAAAAGTTATCCGAATTTTTATGAAATGTCAATTATTGGAAAAGAAATTGCAGAATGCTTTTTATTTACATCATTTCAAATAGATATATCAATTTTTCCTACAAATAATCAAACAAATATGAAAATAATTACACCAATGTATAATGTCCAAAAACAACGAATTTATTTTGATAAAATAATCGAAAATTCTGAAGCTTATAATTCAGATTTGAAAATTTTTTGGATTGGAAATATTACTCGTGAAATGTGGGAGTATGAAATTGGAGGTATTTATCAGTTATCTTCATGGTTGAACTATCGAAAAATCCCTAAGGATATTCAAAAATCAAAAAAATACAAATTCACTCGTGCGATTAATAAAGAAGAATTGAAGGAATTTTTAAGGATATGCTCTGCAATTCGATTAATTTTAAAATATATCCCTAAACTTGAAAATAAATATAAAGAATATGTAAAAAAAGAGAATTTGATATTCAATAATTAATAAAATTAATTTCGTCGATTGTTATTTTGTCGTGCATGTTTTTGGGCAGCAATAGAATTGGCTTGACCACCATATTTATTTAAAACTACACGCTTAACATATAACTTTCTATTTCGCACTCGAGGGATTTTTTTTGATCTTGAATTAATACCTGTTCGTGGTACTTTCGGGGTTAAATTTCTGACTTTTCCCGCTTTAGTAAGACTTCCGTGTGAACCTGGCATAATATTTACCTTAGTTTTTTTTATAATTGCTTATGAATGAATTGAGATTATTCATAACCGTTATAATATACATCAAATTATGATTGATAAAAAATTTTATGAAATCTGATCAGTGAATTGAAGTGTTAAAAATTAATAATTTTATTTCTATAAAGAAATCCATTAAGAAACTCATCTTTCTTTATTTAATATTTAAATAGAATTTAATGAAAGAAAATTAAGTACTAGACTAAAAGTATTTATTGTTGGAAGATTTTTTCCCCTTCAGTCATTATCACTCTGTTCCATTTTGAATGGTTGAATAGTGGGTGATTTTTAGGTAAATTTATTTCGAGATGGGTTCGCATTGATAATGGTGCTTCGTATACTATTCGATCCAATTCATTTAGGGTCAGGTGCTCACCGCTTAGTAACGAATTAATTAAGGTTTGGAGAGATTTTTCGTAGAATTTTTGGATTTTTTTTATAATGATTTCCCTTTCTTCTTCCTTATAAAGAGGGTCATCCACTTTCCTAAACCGACTTCTTGGATCTATTTCATCTTCCATTAATATTTGCTCATATTCAATCAGACATTGTGCTATATAGGACGGAAATTGGTGGGAAAAATTTTCTGATGGCCCAATGGCTAGCCAATAATCATTAAAAAGAGGTATTGTGATACCTATTAAACTTTTTAAAGGATTTTTCGTGATGTGGAGATGCATTTCTGGATTTCGGTGGAAAATATGATCTAAAAATTGTAACGATGAAAGAATATTATTATGAAGTTTTAATTCCCGTAAATCGCAGAGATCGATAATTGGAGTTATATCGGTAATTAAATTATTGCTTAGATTTAATCTTTCAATGGATTGAAGATGCTTAAGTGGACGTAAATCTGAAATTTTATTCTGATCGAGGTTAATTCCTTTCAATTTTGAAAAAACAGAAAGTGGGGTTAAAGCAGAAATTTGACATCTACTCACATTTAACCATTCTAAATCAGATATTTTTTGAATACCCTCCAATGAGTGAAGAGAATTATCATAAATATTAAAAATGCGCAATTTTGGATATGGGTACATATTCTCAATAGATTGGATCTGATTGCTCCCAAGATTTAATATTTCCAACTTTTTCATCAAAGGAATATCTTTCATGTTTGAAATTTGATTTCGTTCCAAATTTAAATAAATTAATTTGGATAATTCCTCAATTTCTTCAACATGCGCGATTTTATTTTTCTTAAGTGATAAAAATTCTAAATTTTTAAGGTTTTTTAAAGGCCAGATGGATTCAATTTGGTTTTCATCCAATATTAAACGTTTTAATCCAGTGAGGTTTACTAATGGTGAAAGATCTTTGATGTGATTTTTTGAGAGATCTAAATCTTTTAGTAATGTAAGATTTGATAGCGGGGTGAGATCTGAAATTAAATTGTCAGAAAAATTACATTCTTCTAACGTTGTATAAGACTCAATTCCTTTCAAACTAGTTATTCCCTTGGATTGTTTTTTCAAATAGATATATTTACCAATATTTTTCCCCTGTAAAATATCTTGAATGGTGATCTTTGAATGGTCAGAATTTTCATTGTTTTTCTGCATAAACCTTCATTTTTTTATATTTGCTTCATTAATTTTCTATTAAAATTGGGAAATATAAACCTAACGAATAGATAAATTATTTTAAATCAATAATAAATTTATGAATTAAAAAAGAATAAAAAATCCTTGTGAATGAAGAACACATTCACTTCTAACCCCCGTACTTTTTTCCAATTGCTTGATCCAACCCTTCCGCCAAAATTAATGCATCTTCGCCTAATAATCCCAAATGTTTTAAATTTCCAACCCTCCGAAGAAGATTTCGTGCTCGTCGGATATCTTTAAGCTCAAGTACATTGAATCCTGATTCGAAGGTAATGCTTGGATATGGCGATTTTGGTGCAAATTGCGTCTGATCGCGTAGCGAAGCAAAAACAATTTTAGCAATCTTACCCGCTATAATACAGTAAGCGAGTTTTTTAGACCGTTCTCCTTTTCGAGTTAGAATCCGTGTTGCATAAGTTTTAAGATCAGAATTAGACTTTACAAAATTACAGACAACTATTGCCGCATTGTAGAATAATGTACGTAGATATTTATTTGAATGGCGATTTGTGTGAGCAGAATATACCTTTCCCGCTGAACTTACTACATTTGGACAACATCCGCAATAAGACCGGAATTTTCGCCACGAAGAGAAATATGAAATAGAGCCTATTTCGGCTAAAATCCATACAGCTGAAAATGCAGAAATCCCAGGAATAGTGGATAATTGAAAGGCTTGTTGTCGAAGCCTTGGACAATCTAAAAGTAATTTATCGACTTCAAGTGCCAAAATGGTTTTGCGACTAGTTTTAAAATCCAAATCAACCAAATGCTGACGGATCAGAGCTCTTTGAACCGATGTTAGACATAATTCATAGAATCCTTCGAATTTATCAATATTCTTTAGAACACTATTCCGATGCTTTAAAAGTACTGTCGGATTTTGTAGAAAATGTTGAATAAATGCGCCCAAAGCTTTTGATTGCTGAATAAACTCAAAAATTAGATATTTCGTCCATTCATTGTTTAAATTTAATCCACGAGGACGAATTCCGGCGCGATCTAAGGTCTTTCGAATACGATTCTTCAGCATAGTACGCTCTTTCTCAAGTTTAACCGCCATTCGAAAGAGAGATTTGAGGTCTTCCATAGCAAATATGATTTGCTTACCATTTTTAAGAAGTCCACTTGCAGCGTACTTGGCAAGTTTAATTGCATCGATTTTATCATGTTTCTTGGTTCCTGGAAGTCCTGCAGCATCTGCAGGGTTTGAAACAACAATCTCATAATTCCACCTTGAATCAATCCGTTTTTGTTCTAGATATTGAACGATCACATGGTGATATATCCCAGTCGCTTCCATTGCAAATACTACAGGACAATATTTTGAAACAAACCCATAGAATTGTTTTAATCCATTCTGATCTGCTTGAAAT
>CAYPTZ010000409.1:0-4050 GCA_964413395.1 uncultured archaeon
CATTCAACCCCAGATCTATTAATAAAATCACCAAAAAATAATGCTTTTTCATCAAAATTGACATTATTTTTTTTTAGAGTTAACCTAAAAGCCTCTAATCTTTGATTTGCATCAATATTATCTTTTGGTCCACTAACATATGCAAAATTTTTACACTTATGATCAGATATAAGATGAGTTATTAAATTTTCAAACCCTTGTGTATTATCAATTAAAACCGAATGAATTCCTTCAAAATGTTTCGACATGCTAATCACAGGGATGTGATTAAATTGATTGATAAAGTCGCTAAGTTGTTCGTCATTACTATACCTTCCTAATAGCCCACTTTCAATAATTAAACCTTCTATCGGAATTTCCTTGGGATTATCGTATAAATAATTACTTTTTCGTTCATAAATTTTAGGAGAATTTAATGTTCCTCCCATAATGGTTAAAAGATTCACATTTGCCTTTTTTGCAGCTTCTTCCAGTTTAAAAACAAGTTCAATATGATTGGGAGAAGAGATCCAATCAATTAAAAACCCAATAGTTGGATTCATAGTATTGAGATTATGTAAGTTAACACTTAAAACTATTATCAATGATTGGATGAAAATATAAATCCATTGTTTAAATCTCTTGTTATCTAAAAAGAAGTTAAGTCTATTATTGAAAAGATAGAAAAATATAAATCGATGCAAATACCAACTAAATTATTATGAAATTCAATAAATTACTTCCTGAACTTAGCGTTTCTAATTTTCAAAAGAGTATCACTTTTTATATTGATATTCTGGGGTTCAAGATTTTATATCAACGAGAAGAATGTAAATTTGCAATGATCTCAATCCAAGAAATTCAACTAATGATTGAGGAAATCAACGATACTTGGAACACGGAGAAATTGGAATATCCTTTTGGAAGAGGAATCAATTTACAAATCGAAATTGATAATATTCAATCAATTGTAGACAATCTAAACAAACATAATTATCCTATTTTTATTGAACCTCAAGAAAATTGGTATCGAATAGATAATCAAATGAAAGGAAATAAAGAATTTCTTGTTCAAGATCCCGATGGTTATCTGTTACGATTTGCTGAAGATTTAGGAACTAAACCTGCATAATATGGCAAACAGATTATATATATATTTAAAAAATAAAATTTTTAAATTATGATTGATGTTTCAAATTGAAAAAAATGGATAAGAATTCTCGAAGAATTGAAAAAAAATCTTCTAATACAGCAGCGTATACATGTGCTTCTCGAGCATCTTCATATTATGAACCATCTATACATTACAAAAGTGAAGATTATATTGCACCCCGTATTTTACCCCGATTTATGCAATTATTTGTAAAATTTCATTGGGTCAGGAAACTTTTTGCAACAAAACTTGCACCAGCTGGAATCTATGAATATGTGATCGCCCGAACAAAATATATTGATAAGATCTTTTCTTCTGCAATAGATGGTGATTTTGACCAAATTTTACTCATGGGTGCCGGTTTTGACTCTCGTGCGATACGTTTACGAGATAAAAATGAAAAAATTAAGATTTATGAATTGGATATTGAAACCACTCTTAAAGCAAAACTCAAACAATTTAAAAAACGACATATTGACATTGGCTCTACTATTTTTGTCAAGATAGATTTCAATACTGAAAACATTACAGACAAGCTAAAACAACACGAATTTCAATTCGGAAAAAAAACTCTTTACATTCTTGAAGGAATAACAATGTATCTAAATGAAGATGCGGTAGAAAATGATTTTAAGTTTATTCAAGAATCTGCTGGAGATGGTAGTGAGGTAATATTTGATTTTCTTTATAAATCAGTCCTAAGAAAGGAAAATTTATATTATGGAGAAGCAAGTATCTACAATCGAGTTCAAGCAGAAGGAGAAGCTTGGCATTTTGGGATTGAAAAGGGAGAACTTCAAAATTTCTTAAAAAAATATGATTTGATTCTAATTGAACAATTAAACTCTAAAAAACTTGAGGAAATATATTTTACCGACAATCAAGGGAAAATTGTTGGAAAAGTTAACGGAACACATTGTATTGTGTATGCAAGGAAATAAATTATATTAAACAAAATTAATTCTAGAATTTGGGCTGCATTTAGTGGAATTAATTATTCTTTTTTAATTAATAGTGATAACAAATTCTCTAAACACATATAAATAAATGAATGGAGTATTGAGTTTCATAATCCTAAATGGAATTAACTCTCTATTAAGTATTTATAGTATCTATAATTGCTATAAAGAAATAAAAAATCAAAAATTAGAAAAATCGACAGAAATTGATAATAATTTTAAATTTCATTTTCTTTTCATCTTTTTTCCTTTAGATATGTCTAATAAATGATAGAAATTAGTTTATGTTTTACAAATAATTACTTATTTTAGAAAATATTAGCGAAATCTTCCTAATTCTATTATTTAAACAAGTTATTTTTCCCAAAACATCTTTTTATTCCAATAGTAAATATGTACTGGCCCAGAAAACACTTTTAAATTATTATTAATTTAGAAAAATAATGATGATTCAAAACATACAAAAAATACAATGGAAACCATGTTTTGAAAAAGTTCTTCCAGATCAATATAATATGTTTGGAAATTTCATTAAAACTCATCCTTTAAAAAGTATAAAAAGAAAAGACAAAGAAATTACTTATTTAGATTGCGGTGAAGGAGAAAAAGTACTTTTATTTCTTCATGGAGCATTTTTACGGGGAGATATGTTTTTCTATACAATTTCTCAAATGGAAAATGAATATCGAATTATTGCACCAACTTTTCCAATGGAAGAATTAAGTTCATTGGATGCAATTGAATGGATTAAGATAATTCGAAAAACTGAAAAAATTCAAAAATTTTGTATAATTGGGTATTCATTTGGAGGAGGTATCGCTCAAGCACTCATGTATTTTCATCCTGAATGGCTTCAAGGAGTAGTTTTAACTCATACTTCAAATCTTTATCGAAAAATATCTTTAAGATCTATGAAATTATTTGCTATAATATTAAAATTTGTTCCATTTAAAATTATAATGAAAAAGATGAGAGAAAGAAGGATCTATTCTCAAGATTTGATTTGGTACCAATTTCATCAAGCATACTTTGAAGAACGAATTCAATCATTCAAAAAACAATATTTTATCAGATGGATTAAAAATTTAATTAAATTAGGTAGTGCAATAAAGGGAATCTCAGCACCAAATTTTTTGAAACCTATGGTTTTATTAGGAACAAAGGATGATGTTGATGCTTTTCCATCATTAACTAAACTTCAAGAACTTTATCCACATGCAAAAACACATATTTTCGATGGAGAGGGAGGCCACCACTACATCTTTCTTCATCCTAAATATTACACTAAGATAATAAGTTCCATGATTGGAGAAATATTTTCAAATACTTAGGTTATTTTGCTATTTTTTTGAAAAGGATAAAAAAATATTTATTATTTAGATGAAACAGAATGGGATGTTTAATCTATTGAATAAAGATTATTTCTTATGCAGTTATAACAATTAGGATGAAAAAAAATGAATGTTATTGCAATTATTGGATGTCCAAAATAAATAGATAAAATTGTAAAAAATTTTAGAAGGACCTTAAACAAATAAAAATCATACAGAAATAATAAATCTTTATGATTATGCGATGAAACCATATTTAGGATGTTGAAATGTGCTTAATCAGGCAAATACCATATAAAGGACGATTTTAAAATGATGTTTCATAAAATTCTTGAAACAAATATCATCATAGTTGTAAGTCCTGTCTATTGGGCAAACGTTTCTGGTAATATGAAAAATTTTTTTGATAGATATATTGGATATGCTATGAAAATTCCCTCTGATACTGATAAAGTGCATCCTTTATCAATACTGTAAAAAATTAAAAAAAATAATTTATACTGATACATTATTTAGTCTTTCAAATAGGAAAGAAAAAAATATGAAAAAACTATGAGGGTACAAAACTATAGGAGTAAAAAAGCAAAAAATTTGATTTAAGCTAAAATGTTTTGTACCCTTGTTTTCT
>CAYPTZ010000410.1:0-3517 GCA_964413395.1 uncultured archaeon
TTTCATTTGATATTGCACATAATTTATCCGATTTATTTAATACAAAAATTGGAAATGATATTACTCAAATTACTCATAATTTATTTGCCATAGAACCTGATCCAGATAAATATACAGAAATATATACAGGAACTCTAACAAAAAAAGTTCAAGAATTAATTCATTCATCTACAATAATTTCAATGATTCCAGATCTTGGTAATATTATTTCCGAAGCAGTTGATGGAAATAATATTCCTTTAGCATTAAAAAATGCCTTATTTTTTCAAAGTATTATTGATGCCGAAAATACTATGGAAAATATTGGGGAAAAACAAATGAGATTCAGAACTCTTGATCAGGATGAAAATATTCCTTGGGCAGAGAGAATTAAAATTCCTACATTTGATATATTTGTGTGTGACTTTCCTCCTACTGGAAATATGCTTGCATTATTTGAAATTCCTACAGATTCAACCCAAACTATGATGAGATTAGTTTTAAAAATGTTAGCATCTATCCAAAATTCCTTCAATGCTTTAAAAAAATTAACTCGATGGGCCAAACCAGCAGAATGGATGGCAAAGCGAATGATGAAAGATGATAGAGAGGATGAGTATAAATTAAAAAAAGAAGATCAGAAAAATTTAGCTCAAGATATTTTAGATATTGTATATGATATGGAAAAAAGATCTAAAAGAATTACTGCATTAATGAAGGGTATAGGTTCATTACGTTTAGTAAGTATTCCAGAAAAACCTTCATTTGAGGAATCAAAACGAGCAATTCAATTATCAGAACCATATATTTGTGTTGATGCAATTCATACTAATAGAATAATTCCTTTAAGTGAAAAAGGGAATTCAAAATATTTGGATAACATTTTAGAAAATCAAGAAATCTATAGAAAATTAATAAAAAATTCGTTTAAAGACCTTAAAAATTGGGAATCCCACCTTTTATCACACCCTCCAATAGGAATAGATGGATTGCTAAAATTAGCTGAAGAAATATATAAAGATACACCTATTTGGGATATCTTAAATCCTCTTCATAGGATAATGAAAAATCCAGAAAAGAAAAAAGAGTCAAATCCATTTATCATTGATGATATTGGAAAAAAATGGAAAGATGCCTAATAATTCCCTTGAAAAAATAGAAAAAGGAGATAATTAGCTTAATTTTTTCCTATGCATTATTATATATATGAAAGCAATACATAAAACCGAAAATATTGTAAAGGAATATCCTGGAATTGACCAGCCATCATCATCAGGATCTGGATTAGGGCCAATAGAGATACTCATATTATAGTAACCATATTTTCCCATAACACCATCAATATGAATTGTGACATTAATATCTTCAGAAGCTACATAAGAAACAGATTCATTTGAAGATCCTTCTGTCAAACTTCCTTTGCTATCCCATATGTTTTCTGTCATTAACAATAGATCTAAATCAACATCATTATTCGACGTAATTGAGGCTTCCAGTAATTCTCCTGCTTTTAGTGATACTTCATACTTATCAATGTTGAACCACGCTAAATTTGTATAATTTCCTTTGAATATATGAGGAACTTCAAACAAATCTAGGTTATATTCATACATATCCTCTATTATTGGAGAAATTACTCTGGATATATTCAATTGATAGCTTCCAAAATCGGTTTCATCCCCACGATGAATGTAAATTATCAAATTTTGAGTAATGTTTGACACATATGAAACAGTTACATCATTTTTATTTAATATTGAAAAGCCTTCAAGATCTAATGTATTATCAGAATTATCTTTTAGAAATAAGACCAGATCTAATGGAGAATCTTCATTAACTTTTAAATTTAATAATAACCAATCCCCAGCATTCACAGAAAGATTGTAATAATCTTCGTTATAACTTTGCATGTTAGGATAATAACCAGGAGAAATTGCTGTCGCACTCTCAAAATAATTATTATGCTCAAAACTATCTTCAGGAATAACTGGTGTTGAAACAGAAATATTTAATGAATATAATCCATCATCTGCAAAATTACCAATATATACAATATAGAAAGTATCTGTAGGAGAAGCAATAGTAATTGAAGGCACATCATTCCCAGAATTTGAATTCTCAATTCTATTTTCAAAATTATCGTAAAGAGCTACATATACATCAACATCATTATCAACATTCTGTGCAGTTACTTGGAGTAAATCTCCTGCATTAACGGATACATTAAAATATTCCGCATCATACCAACCCATACTATTATTATAAAAATTAGGTGTTAATTCATAAGCAGTCTCAAAAGTATCATTATCTTCATAAATATCTTCTACTGCAGAAGAAGGACCCTGAATGTTATCATTTGCAATGAAAAATCCAATATTCAAATCAACTGCAGAAAAAAAAAAAAGAATACTTATGATTGTAGTATAAAATAATTTATTTTTTGAATTCATTTTTATCATTCTTTTGTATTTTTATTATTTAATATGTAAATTGAACAAGGATATATAAAATGATGTGGAAAAAATTTTGTTATAAATTTCAATTTGTTGTGGAATTTTTCTTTAGTTTTCTCAAATAAAAATTAAATTATATTGAAATACTTTCAAACTTTTCTTCATTTGAATATGAAAAAAACCTATTTTGAAATTCAAAAACAGATTGGATTAATGCGAAAAGGACGAATAGTTTTTGGAGAAACCACAATTACTTTTCCAAATATTCTTATTCCAGCAAATCAAAATTTATTATCTACTTTTTTTGATGAAAACCTACACTTAAAAGAAAAAATATGTGGATATATTATTGAAGATACATTAAATATTTTGGATAAAAATAACGCTACAAATACAGAAATGATCAATTCCATCCCCAATTACATTAATATCTTATTTCACGAATCAAAAGACATATATGGTATCTCATCTTTAGTTAAATCATTTTTAGTAAATCCTACTGAAGAATTAAATTCAATCCCAATATTAAATGAAAATTTCCCCAATATTGTGGTAAATCGGTATTCTACTTACGATTTAGAATCGATTAAAAGTCGGTTAAAACTATATGAAGAAATAATCTTTCCAAAAAATAATGACCAGAAATTTATTTTAGAATTTAAATTTCGAAATAACAAGGAAATCAATAACTATATTATTGAATGGATTAACACTAATATTCATCATATTTTTGGTATAAAAGTAACCAATCTCTTCAAAAAAATGTCAAATTCTAAGAAAATTCTTGAATTTGTCCATAAATTTAAAGAAGATTTACCCTCTGATATTTTATGGATATTAGGCGGTAAAATCTTTCCTCAACAATATATATTTGCATTTTACTTAGGGTTTGACCTTATCGATATAAGAGATACGATATTTTGGGGAATGAAAGGATTATATCTTTCACAAAGTTCTACAAAATGGTTACGAGAATTGTCTTCAGTAATTTGTTCATGCAAATATTGTAATGAAATTAACGATAAATTACCATTTCATGGTATTGAAACACCAGAACTTAAAGAAAAAATCATTTATCATAATAT
>CAYPTZ010000410.1:3527-4042 GCA_964413395.1 uncultured archaeon
TATGCATGCATTTCTGAGTTGAGGAATATTAATAATTATTTATTTGATGGATCAATTAGAAATTATTTGGAAAAAAAAGCATATGATTCAGCAACATCAGTTTCATTTTTAAGAATAATGGATCAATATTATGGAGATATTATTAGAGAAAAATATCCTTTAATTAATTCGTATCCTGTCATATGCCTTGGTTCAGAATCACATTATCGTCCTGAAATATTGAATTACATCGAAAAAATTAAAAAAGATCTCTTTCCTGCAAAAGATTATAAAATAATTCTAATGTTACCCTGTTCTGCAAAAAAACCTTATTCAAAATCTAAATCACATCAAATATTTCAGAAAATAGTTAAAAAAGCTGCTGGAAAAGATAATACAAATATTCATCAATTAATCATCACATCTCCTGCAGGAATTGTACCTCGCGAAATTGAAAATATCTTTCCAGTGGCTCATTACGATATTCCAGTAACAGGACACTGGAGTGAAGAAGAGATTATGTTAACTGCTAATTG
>CAYPTZ010000411.1:0-4035 GCA_964413395.1 uncultured archaeon
TTCAAACCATGATGTTTCATGAAAAATAAATGCTGAAATAATAAATTCATTTTGACTATGGGTTAAATGGTGCTTTCCTGACTCATCAATATACGCTAAATACATAAGAATGATCCTTGTTTTAAGATTTATACAAATTTGTTTATTATTGATATTATTTGAATTTTCATTTATATTTGTTCGCAAAATCTGAATTCTAAAAACCTATTCTTAAAAAAAATCCAATATCATCATTTAGTCTTTTTTTTCATAGAAATTAGATATGAAATACTGCTTTTATGATATTTGCTGAAACTCCGGTTTATAGATCTGTCGTTTTTTTGCCAATTTATTCATTTCTAGTAAGTTGAAGATAAAAATACCCTCTTCTCTTTGATAATAGGAATCTTGCGTTGGCTCATAGGTCATTCGATTAGCAAAATTAATCACATCTGATCCTGCATACTCCGCTAAGTTCGTATAGACAAAAATTTTCTCTGAATTCGATTTATATGTTGTTATTTGCTTTAATCGATTTAAAAATGGCACTACGCGTGATGTGAAGGAGGGTATTAAAAGAAGTTTAATGTCATGAATATCCATCCATTTTGGTAAACTATTGTGGTTTACCAGAAAATCTCTACAAATAAAACAACTCAGCCTTCCAATTGGAGATTCTATAATTTCATAGGTTTGAGTTTTACGTGTCTTTATTCCTTCCCATTGATTATCTCCCAATTTTGCTGGATTGTTCTTAATTTGGAAGACAATCGTATTATTCTTCCAAATAATGGCGGCCACATTTAAAAAATCATAATCACCATAATCAGTGGTAATTTCTTCTTTCAATTTAGCTAAATACTTGGTCAGATGAGTAAATTTTTTTTCCATCTCTTGTATTTTCTTTTTAAAATCTGAAACTAAAATATGTTCAAATCCGCCACAGATAACAAATTCATTCCTCTGAGCAAAATCCATCAAAGTTTCTATAATCTCAATAGGAAAAATACATTCTGGAAATAGTAATAGAGAAGAATTAAATTTTATTTTTAATGCTCTATCTTCAATTTTTTGTAAAACAATCTTAATTTTCGATATAGCTATTTTGCGTTTTTCCTTTGGATATACAAGACAATTTCTTTTTAATCTCCAGTTTTCGCATAGGATATTAAATCGATTTTTATTTTCAATTTTTTCTTCATTTTTAAAAAGTTGTACTAAATAAATTTCTTTTAACTCATATACCTCTTCCGCTTTTATCTCTGATATTTTTGCAGGTAAGGTTAAGAAATGAGAATCATAGACAAATCTACTTATGGGATCTTCATCTTTTGTGCCCATTTGTTTTTGAATTGAACTTTCTTCTGATTCAATATTATGTTCATAGTGATCATGTAAATCTTTAACTAAATTAGTCTGGATTAGTTTAGGTAATAGGGTAGTGGTGATAGTATCATAATGGTTTTTTGCGAGATTTATCGCTGCTTCATTTAAAGAGATATTTCTCAGCAAGTCTTCTATGAAAATTCGTGAGTTGAATGGTTCTTTTTCCGTAACTATCATATTACCTTGTCGTTTTAAAAAACGAATATATTGAATGTGCTCATAATCTACCAATTCATGATAATGGGTGGAATAAAATAGCTGATAAACCTCCCCAATATCTAATAAGAATGATAATATTTCACTTTGAGACTTGTAATGCAGCGATTGTCCTGGTTCATCAATCAAAATGATAAAAGGTCGAGGATGATTAAAATTAGGTAAATCTGGAATTAAAAGAGGGTAGAAAGTAAAAAGGAACCTGAAGATCCATTGAATCCCTGTACTCAATGATTTGAGATTTAATAATTTATTATTTGAATCTCGGACTAACAACCCGATTTTTTCTCTCAACGATTGAAACTTAAATTGAAAGGTATTTACTGGTGCTGGTAAGGTTTTTAACCAGCTATTAAATTTTGTTTCTATTTCTTCAAGATAGTTTGCCCTTACTGCATAATCTGTTTCAGAAACGATTCTTTTCCAAGATTCTTCTTGTATTAGTATGTTTTTGATATTATATGAATCAGAAGTTTGATTAAAATCGAAAATATCAGTTAATGGTTGATAAGAATGCTTCTGAGATAGATAATAAATATGGAATTTTGACTTTATTAATTTTAATACTTCGTAGTGTTCATTCCTAATAAATTTGTTAAGATTTTGTGGATTGTAACCAGAACCATTATAGATATGTAACTTTATCTCGAGCTTTCCATTAAAATTTTTAATGTTAAAGTCTTGGAGGTCTTTTAGATGTTTCAACGATACTTTTTCTTTTTTTAAAAGACTCTTTTCAAAGGAAATGGTGTCACGAATTTCAGATTTTACTTTTTCAGGTTTGAATTTCAACAGGTTTGTAATAAAAGTTTCAATTTGATTGATTTCATTTGAACTAAAATTTGCTCCCTTCTTTATTACTTCTATATGGAGAGATATACTATTTGTATAAGTAAAATAGTAACAATCGTTTGTGATAGAAATTCCTGTGTCTGATTTTTTTATGGATAACTTTTTCCCATATAAAGTGTATAACTCATTTTCTTCATTTTCCAAATCAAAAGTATATTCAATATATTGCTCTTCTCCTTCTTTCATTGCATTATATTGCGTTTTTGGCGATAATTTTAGTTCATCAGCATTCCATTCATTAATTCCATCCAAAATCGTCGATTTACCAATCCCATTCTCCCCAATCAAGGTTGTAATCTTGTCACATTCTAATTCAAAGTCTTGAAAACATTTGTAATTGTGGAATTTTATCTTTTTTAATTGTCTTGGCACATATGTAATTCATCCTTTTTTTTTATAAACCTTTTTCAAAACAAATTTAAAATATTAACTTAATCAAGTTAGATTCATTCATGCTTGATTGCGTAGACCTAAAAAATGACGTTGGAAATCTTCATCAGGAAATCTTAAATATTCAAAAAATTCGAATCAACCGTTCAAATACTTATAAAAATTAAAAAAAATTTTCTAATTTTAATAAATGAAAATCTAAAAATAAAAATTTTTAATAAGGTAATACTTTAACAAAAATAAATTGCTGAAAGTTCTTTCCTTACATTTTACATATGAGTGCAATAAAAGTTGTCCCTTTTGTTATATGAAACCTAAAACCATAAAGTCAACAAAGGATTTCACTTTTTTCTTAGATTTTCCAAAAATAGCACAACAGATAAATATCCCTCAGATTGCATTGGGAGGAGGGGAACCCACACTATTTCCACAATTTATTAAACAATTTGCTTCGAAATGTAAGAAATATGGCATTATCGTAAATCTAACCACAAATGGTTATAATATTTCACCAGAAATTCTCCCTTTTCTGCAAGATTTCACCATGATTTCATTTAGCTTCGATGCCTTTAAGGTTCAAAATGTCAATGATGCTCAGATACTCTTTGAAAAAATGGATTTGATGAGAGAAGCAGGGAAAATTGTTGGAGTAAATATTTTGTTAGATGAAAAAACCATAAGTAACCTTGACTTAATTATTGGAGAAATACAACAACATGCAGATAGATTATATTTTTTACAGAAGAAACCTTCGACAATTAATGATGGTCAGGAGTTAAAAATTCGCTTGTTAAAGCATAAACTGTTCTTTCCCGAGATTTATGTAGATGATTGTCTTCAAATGTTTTTTGGGCATAAGGAATCGTGTGAACGCGGAAAAGGGATAATTTCAATAAATCCAACAGGGGAGGTCAGTTATTGTTCTTTTGATAGACCTTTTGCTCAATTATCACAAGCACGCGATTTAATTTCCATCCTTAACCTTCACTATCCACAGGAAAAAACAACATCTTGTCCTTATCAATGAAAAAATAATCTGAATTCGTTCTGTGTTAATCTTTTGAGATATTTATTAATCATTTGGGTGATAATTACTGTATATTAAATAAGATTAATACCAACTTAAAGCATGTTTCTCTTTCAATGTTTTAAGCCTGTCTATCTGATGTTGATATTTTTCTCGAAGACCGGGATGATTTTTGAGAAAATTTT
>CAYPTZ010000412.1:0-4034 GCA_964413395.1 uncultured archaeon
TATGAATTCCATCCGAATAAGGAATCATAAAAGTATGACGCTCCAAATCCAGGATTTCCTGCCCATGGTAACATTGCATCCCATGAGGATCCTGCAGACATCCAATATCCTGTTGTCCATACCGTATCGGCCCGTGGTGTAACCGTCGCTGCTGATACCGGCACTATTGAATCATGATAAACTGTTCCAGATAGAAAAATGGCAACAAAAATCATCATGAGAATTTTTTTTTTTTTAGGGTTTTCATTAATTTAGCAACTCTTTTGAGTTTTATAATATAATGTTTTTTATACTTATATATAAAATTGGTCTAGAATTGGGTAGAAAAATAATTAAATTTCTCCTTTGTGATTTTTTTTTTTATCATTATAAAAATGTTAGTGTTTCAATAGCGCTGATTTTGGCTAAATTATCTGGGCATAATTAATAAATATCTCAAAGGATTTTATTTTATTCCAATTTTAAATCCTTCAAAAAAAACTAACATCAAATTATAAAACTATAAAAGATGATACCCTTAATATATTTTTCTGAATAATCTAATTGATCGTTTATAATAAAGACTATATCTAATGTGGTGTTGATTTTATAATAAGCATCATAAATACCTGAAAAACTACCTATTGAAGAAATAATTTTCATATTGGAATAGAACACTTGATTAATCAATCGTAAGGAATTTCTAATCTACCGAGATTTTTTCAAACGTAAAGGAAAGATCATCTACAACCTTATAGTCTGTTTATCCATAAAAGATAGCGCATTTTTAGGTGTCAAAGCGTATTCATGTAAAATAAGTAATAGACTGGAAATCAGGCTGAATAGAGATTTAATCCTCGATCGATAATTTTAAAGGCATTATCTAAATGGCGTTCAATTATTGAATCATGTTGTTTTAAAATATCTCTTCTATAGACATATTCACTACTAAATCCTGAAAACATGGTACTGAGAGCACCTACAACCCCGTCAACCATTTCTTCGGTGTAATCGATTTTAAGTTGCTCAAATTTCACTTCGACGGTCGTTTGTAATATTGAAGCAATGCGCTCTTTATGGGTTCTAAATTGAATTTCCGCTGGTGTCAGTTTTTCTTTTGCTGCTTGTTTAGCATAAATTTTTGCCAATATAATTTTGTTGGATTTATCATTGATTAATTCTGAGTAATAGGGATGTTCTTTAATAAAAAAGAATATTGCGTTTTTTAATCCAATAACCGCAAAATTTCCTTGTTTTTGGAATTTTTCTAGCACATCTGCCAGAGTTTTCATAGAGAGCATACAGATTTCTAAAAATAATTCCTGTTTACTTTTAAAATAATTATAATAGGTCGACTTACTAAGTTTTGCGAGATGCAAAATGTCTGCTATATTGGTTTTGGAATATTCTTTTGCATAAAACAGCTTTTCTGCTGCAAAAATTATTTTTTTCCTATTTTCTTCTACTAATTTTTTCCAACGAGCATTTTGGGCATTACTCATTTTTTTACGGGTTTCATTTTGGATTTTCATGGAAAAATTCTTTCCTTGTTTCTAATTGTGTTTTAGTGAGAGAAAAAACTCAATAGGGAGAGTTAAGATATTAAATGCTGAACTGATTTTTAGATTAATAGTAAATTTAAGTATGTTGTCATAAGTAAATTGAACAATAAAAAAATTTCTGAGAACATTTAAGGAAAGATTCTAAGATGGATGGAAATTCTAAAGGAAGAATAAAAAAATGCTTTAATAAATCTTAATTCTTTTAATAAAGGTTCTAAGAATTCAATGTTTTTCATGAATTATATACAAGACAAAACTTTTTTATATGGATAAGGCATTTAAATCTATTATGTGCTATACTTATAGTACACGACAAAGATAAAAAAAAATTCATGCATTTTTTTTTTTAAACCTATTTGATGATTTTGAAGTAATTTTTACAATTCAAAAATCTGTTTGATTTTTTACAGCTTAAACCATTTTTCTTGAGAATAATATTTAGAACTAAATCTTTTTATATATTTCTTCTATATATAGATCTATCGTAGGATTTAATAGTGGGCACCTTAATTTCGCCTATTTGCATCCTACATAATTATTGGGAGCTAGTTTACTTTTATTGTTAGTAGGAAACAAAAAAATAGGAAAAATAGGAAATATCTGAAAAATAGGAGATTATTGAATGATTAAACAACTTGCTCATATTAATATTATATCTAATGATGCTCCAAGCTTATTAGATTTTTACACAGAAAAATTGGGATTATCTATCAAATTTAGTTTGAAAGACGACAAAGGAGAAGAGTTTGGCTGGTATATCAACTGTGGGAATTTAACTTTTATTGAAATTTTCGACCAAAAAGGTGCTGTCAAACAATGGGGTGGAGAAATAATAGAACTTTCAAATGATCGGAAATTCAAACATCTATGTTTTCAAGTAACAGAGATAGAACAATATAAAAAAGAACTTGAAACGAAAGGCTTATCAATTACTGAAATATCAACTGGAATGGATAATTGTAGACAGATGTGGGTAAAAGATCCCGATGGAAATGACATCGAGCTCATGGAATACACTGATACCAGCTTACAATTGTAAGAACAACTAAAAAAGATTAGTTACAATGTAATAATCACATAATAAAAAAAAAATTAATGCTTATAGCCGCATTGGGAGCAAAATAAATCACGATAATCTTGGATTTTTGAACCACAATGTGCACAAAAGTTTACTTTATGGGTGTCTTCAATATAGGTGTCATATTTCTTTTGCGGTGCTATATATGCAGTAGGTTGAATCAAGGAAGTAGTGGTATAAGTGGCATTCATAGGTGTTGAATAATATTGATTCTGAATAACTTGGGTATTTTTTGAGTATCTACTCTCCAATGGTTTTTCTATATCATTTGGTGAATAGACATATAATTTAAATGCGTTACCCAAATTTATCAGACCTCCCACGATAATAAGTCCTCCGATTATTGCAATAAATTCTGCCAAAATATTATCCGAAACTAATATGAAAAACATTCTAGCAATGAGAACAGGAAATTCTCCTTTTTTTGCATTTTTAGTTCCATTAATCACATCCTGTTTGACTTTAATATTTTGTCTTTGGCCATACAGTGGCAAGTAATTAAAATCTTCAGCTAACATATCATATGCAATCATTCGAAGAATAATTGAGATCAAAGCAATAAAATTAAGCAAGAGAAACATCTTTTTAAATTCATTTAGTATCGAGTAGACGTTTTGACCTGAGGTATAAAAATATGAATTGGAGTTTTGCAATAGATACGCATCTATTTTAATAAAGCCCGCAAGAATTACTATTGCTTCGATGACTATACCTGCTGAATATAACGCAATTATTTTGGGAATATTGTCTGTTTTTCGTCCAAATTTTAAATCGGCTTTTTTTAAATCCATAAGGAATAATATGGTATAGATTTTTATAATAACAAAATATAAAATTGAAATTAATTGGAGATTTGAAAGCATTGATTGCACGTTCTCAATGCCACTGTTGTAATTGTAATAATTTTTACTGGAAAAAGCAGTCAAAACTATAATTTGATTGACTATAAAAAGAAGGATATTAAAAATTACCAATACTATTCCTAAGTTTTTAGCCTTATTTCCAAAGTTTTGAAGAGTACGAAAATTTTGATATTCATTTGTCATTTTATTAAGTTAATAAGAAAAATACAAAAATATAAATTTTTGCATGATTGGAAATGCTTCTTTTTGAAGAAAAATATCGTATCTATAACAAGACCCTAAAGGTGAGAGATTTTTGGAGATTATCACACATCATAATTTGATTAGGAAAAAATATCTTTGCTGATAAAAATTATTAGTAATTAATCTACTTTTAATCTACTTTTAATCTACTTTTATTAAATAGCGCAGAATCTGATGCCATTGAAATCCATCCAAGAAAAATAATATCAATCATGGGGAACATTTGAATGAGGAGTTGGTGAAACAAAGATATATTTTTTAATTCCATTGCCAACATTAACAAAACCGCCTATAATAAATAATCCGCCC